>JACVSB010000178.1 GCA_014534155.1 Thermoleophilia bacterium | reverse complement strand
GGCGAGCGCCGCCGCGACCCCCGCAAGCAAAAAGAGTCTCCGCACGAGGTTCGTATTCTGCACGAGGCTGCCCGCGCGACGGTAAGAAGCGTGTAAGAGACGTCAGCCGATCCGCTCGAGCGGCGCGTACTCGAGCATGAGCCGCCGCTCTGCGCCGTCGTCCGCGAAGCGGACGGTCACGGTGCCGTCGGCCTCGATCCGCGTGACGACGCCCTCGCCGAGCGTGGAATGGCGGACCGAGTCGCCCGTGGAGAGCTCCGGGACGTCGGCCTGCCGGCGCACGGCGACGGTGGGCGCGCCGTACCCCGACCACGACGAGGGGCGCAGCCGGTCGCGCTCGATCTCGTCCTGGGGAAGCTCGTCCAGGAAGCGGCTGGGCAGGTTGTAGTTCCGCGAGCCCCAGAGCGACCGGGCGGAGGCGTGCGTGAGCGTGAGACGCTCCTGCGCGCGCGTGATCCCGACGTAGCAGAGGCGGCGCTCCTCTTCGAGCGCCTGCTCCTCGAGCGAGCGCGCGTGGGGGAACACACCTTCCTCCATCCCCACGAGGAAGACGGCCCGGAACTCGAGCCCCTTGGCGTTGTGCAGCGTCATGAGCGTCACGCGGCCGCCCTCGTCGTCGAGCTCGTCGGCGTCGGAGAAGAGCGAGATCTGCTGCAGGAACTCGGACAGCGTCGGGGTGTCCGCCGCCTCCTGGTACTCGCGCGCGACGCCCACGAGCTCCTGCAGGTTCTCGATGCGGCCCTGCGCCTCGACGGTCCGCTCGGCCTCGAGCGCCGCCAGGTACCCGCTCTCCTCGAGCACGCGCTCGAGGAGAGCGGGCACGGTCGTCTCCGCCACGGCCGCGGTGAGCGACTCGAGGAACGCGTGCAGCCGACCCACCGCCTTCACGCCCGCCGTCGCCACCCCGGCCTCGTCGGCGCGCGCGAGCGCTTCCCGCAGGCTGATCCCCTGCGCGTCGGCGAACGCGGCGAGGCGCGCCATCGTCGTCTCGCCGACTCCCCGGCGCGGCCGGTTGGCGATCCGGGCGAGCGAGACGCCGTCGGCTGGGTTGTCGAGCACCTGGAGGTACGCGACGGCGTCCTTCACCTCGGCCCGCTCGTAGAAGCGCGGGCCGCCGATCACCTGGTAGGGGATGCGGGTGACGCCGAGCGTCTCCTCGAGCACGCGTGACTGCGCGTTCGTGCGGTAGAAGAGCGCGACCTCGGACGCAGACGCGTCGCCCTCGAGGAGCGCCGCGATCTCTCCGGCGACGAAGCGCGCCTCGGCGTGCTCGTCCTCGACCTCGACGACGCGCACCGGGTCGCCCTCCCCGCGATCGCTCCAGAGACTCTTCGGCTTGCGCTCGCGGTTGTGGGCGATGACGCCGTTCGCCGCGCGGAGGATCCGGTTCTTCGAGCGGTAGTTTTGCTCCAGCGGGATGACCTGGGTCTCGCCGAAATCCGTCTCGAACTCGAGGATGTTCCGGATGTCGGCGCCCCGGAACGCGTAGATCGACTGGTCGGGGTCTCCGACCGCGAAGACGTTTCCGTGCTTCCCCCCGAGGAGCTGGAGGAGGCGGTACTGGGCGTGGTTCGTGTCCTGGTACTCGTCCACGAGCACGTAGCGGAAGGCCTTCTGCCAGCGCTCTCGTGCCTCCGGAAAGCGCTCCAGGACGACGACGGTGAGCATCAGGAGGTCGTCGAAGTCCAGCGCGTTCGAGCCGAAGAGGCGACGCTGGTAGAGCTCGTACGCGTCGGCGACGGTCTGGTCATAGAAGGACGCGACCCGGTTGCGGTACTCGTCGGGGCCGACGAGCCGGTTCTTCGCCATCGAGATCTGCGCGTGGATCCCCCGCGGCGAGAAGCGCTTGGGATCGCGCTCGAGCTCCTCGAGGCACGACTTCACGACCCTCACCTGGTCGGCCTGGTCGTAGATCGTGAAGTTCGACTTGTAGCCCAGCCTGGGCGCCTCGCGGCGGAGGATCCGTCCGCACGCCGCGTGGAACGTCATCACCCACATCGTTCGCGCGACGTCGCCGACGAGCGCCTCGAGACGCCGCTTCATCTCGGCGGCCGCCCTGTTCGTGAACGTGATCGCGAGGATCTCGTTCGGCCTCGCTCCCGCGGCCCGGACCAGGTGGACGATCCGGTGCGTGAGCACGCGCGTCTTCCCCGACCCCGCGCCCGCGACGACGAGGACCGGCCCTTCGGTTGCGAGCACCGCCTCGCGCTGCGCCGCATTCAGCTCGGCGAGGTACTCCTGAGGCGACGCGACGGCCACGTCCGGCGATGGTAGACGCTCGCGATGCGGGCGCCTGGCGCCGGGCGAGACGCGTCGCCTAAGGGCGGGAAGCAGCCCTCGGCAGGCGGTCGAGCGCCGTCTCCATCCAGCTCGTCGCGGCGGCGAGCGCCTGGTCGTCCGTCGATTTCAGCACGACCTCGACCTCCGGCCCACCCGGCAGGAAGGTGGGATAGCTCCCCACTGCGACGGAGGGATGGCGGCGCGTGGCCTCCTCCAGCACCGCGACGATCTGCCCTTCGCCGGTCCGGTAGCGCCGCCGCCAGGTCCCGATCGGGCGGCCGGAGAAGCTAGGAGCGAGGGCGTCGAACATCGCCTCCATCTCGCTGGGCAGCCCGGGGAGGACGTAGACGTTCGCGAGCACGAGCCCGGGGGCGCCGCCCAGCGGGTTCGGGAGCGGCTCGGCCCCGCGGGGGAGGCACGCCCAGCGTGCGGCGTAGTCGCCGAGGCCGCGCGGAGCGAAGCGAGCGCGCAGCTCCTCCGCGAGCGGACGCTGCTCCTCGCACGGCACCTCGAACGCCGCCGCGACGGCCTCGCGCGTGATGTCGTCAGGCGTTCCGCCCAGCCCACCGGTGACGAAGACGGAGTCGCAGCGAGCGTGCTCGGCGCGAAGGAAGGCGGCGATCGCCTCCACGTCGTCCCGGAGGGCGGCGATCAGCGTGACCTCGATCCCGAGCGCCGCCAGCCGGCGTGCGAGCCACGACCCGTTCGTGTTCTCGATGTCGCCGGAGACGAGCTCGTTCCCGACGGTCAAGACGACGGCCGTACGAGCGGCCTCCGGCATGCGGCCAGCGTATCGAGCCTCTCCCCCCCGAGGGCCGCTCGCCTACGGAAGCGGGAAGGGACGGCGCGCGAGCGCCGGGAGGACCTGCGCCGTCACCCAGACCGGCGTCGTCGCGAACGCGCGACTGTACCGGTAGCTCCCGTTCGCACGCTGGAGCCGGCGCACGTAGCGGAATGCGGCCCGGCCCGGCCGCGCGCGCGCGGCGACGAACGCCTGGATCGCCCAGGCGGTCGACTGCACGTCGGAGCCCCTCCCCCGCGTCAGCTCGAAGCCCCCGTCGCCGTTCTGGAGGGAGCGCAGGAAGCGCAGGGCACGGCGGATCGGTCGGGCGCCGGCGCGGACGCCCGAAGCGCGCAGGGCCTGGACCGCCGCGGCGGTGTCGTTCGAATCCGCCGCGCCGCGCGGGAACCACCCCCATCCCCCGCTCAGCCGCTGCCGCTCGCGGAGCCAGCGCACCGCGGCCCGGCCGGCCGGCTTGCCCGCGGCGCGAAAGGCGAGGATCCCCCAGATCGTCGAGTTCACGGTCGGCCCGATCCGGCCGTCCGCGCGCCGCTGCCTCGAGAGCTCCCGCGCAAGCGAGCCCACGCCCCGGCGGAGCGCGTCCAGGGCGAGGATTCGCAGCTCGAGGTCGGTCACGGAGGCGTCTCGGCGCCCGACGAGGAAGTCGGCGGCCGCCTCGGCCCGGCGCGGGCGGCTGCCCGCCGCACGGAGGCCGAGCACCCCCCAGGCCGTCAGGCCGACGTCCGACCGCGCCCCGGGCTCGCCGAAGCCGCCGTCCGCGTTCTGCTGCGCCCGCAGGTACCGGACCCCGTCCGCGAGCGAGGCGTCGGCTGCGGGCACGAGGGCGAGGGCGGCGACCACCGCCGCCAGGATGAGACGTGTCAAGCCCATACGATCTCGGTCCGGAGGCGCCGATCGTATCGCTCCAGCACGCGCCGGAGCTCGGGCCCGACGAGGAAGCCGAGGACGAGGTTCCCGAGGGCGTGCGCCGTGTTGAAGGCGACGCCCGCGCCCAGCACGACCGAGAGCGGGGCGTCGGGAAGGAAGGCGTACCAGTGCCAGACGTCCATCGGCAGGCCGTAGGCGAACCCGAGCGCGCAGGCGAAGAGGGCGAACGCGAGGCGGCGCCGCAGGAGCGAG
>JACVSB010000351.1 GCA_014534155.1 Thermoleophilia bacterium | reverse complement strand
CTTCCGGGCGTCGACTACGAGGGCGGGCTCGCGCTCGCGAACCGCATCCACACGACGGGACAAGCCGTCGTCTGGTCCGGCGCGCGGGAACCGGCCGAGCACTACTGGTCGCAGCTCGACGCCTTTGGGCTCACGCTGGCGCCGCTCGCACGCTGATGCCTCGTTTCCCGGCCGCCGCGCCCGGGGAGGACGAGAGGGTGCTCCGCGAGCGGCCACGCCTCGGCGTTCCGGCACCGCCCGATTCGCCCGCGAACGTCCCCGATGCTCCCGAGCCCTCGCCGGGGCCCGACGAGCCGCTCGAGCCCGGATTCCCCCAGCCGCGCCGCGGCGACGAGGACGACGAGCCGGGCTAGGCCTGTGCGGCGAGGGCGCTCGAGCTCGCCGCGAGCGCGGCCGCTCTCGCCTTGATCCTGGTCTTCCAGCGCCTCATGCGCGCAGCGTGCACGCGCGCCGAGGCCGGCGCCGTCCGGCTGCCCCGCGTCTGGAGGTGCGGGTAGCCGAACAGGGCGTCCGGTCGCCCTCGGCCCGGTCGCGCTCCGAGGGCGGCTGCTACTCGTCCGGCGAAGGCCGCTCGACCGCCTGCTCGCGCATCTTCGCGCTCTCCTCGCGGCGCTCGGCGAGCGAGACGTCGTCCTGCGGCGCCCCGGCTGGGCCGCTCATCAGGACGTCGCCCTCCTGGATCACGTCGCGCGGGTCCGCCGAGCGGTAAGCCTCCGACTGAACGCCGCCGCGCGGATCGCCCTCGACGTCGAGGGCGTGGGGATCGCCCTGCTGCTTGCCGGCACGCTCCTCCTCGTCCTCGCGCGCCCACTCGCCCTCGCGCCCCGTCCCCTCGCCCAGGTCCTCGCGCTCCACGAAAACGTGATCGCCCTTCGCACGCGGGGCGAAACCTCCGGCGTGAGAGCGGCGAGGCGCGTGCCTACGCAGCCCCTGCGACGAGGCCGACGAGGTGACCTTCCGGGTCGGTGAACTGACCGATCTCGACCCCGTCCATGATCTTGTCTGGACCCATCATGCGCGTTCCGCCCAACTCTTCCGCCCTCGCGAGGGCGGCCTCGACGTCGGGAACCTCGACGTAGAACGTCACGTGTCCCCCGTAGCCCTCGGGGCCCGCGCCGACGCCGCCGCCGATCCCGACACCCTGCGGGTTCACGTTCCCCTCGCGCTCGACGATGCCGTAGCGCATCGGGTTCTCGGCATTGATCTTCCATTCGAAGAGGTCCGAGTAGAAGCCCTGCAGCTTTCCCGGATCGCTTCCGATCACCTCGAAGTGCACGACCGCTCGTCCCACGCCTCCTCCTTTCCGCCGCCAAGCGTGCCCGCGCGACTCTACGGGAGCGTGTGGGGCGCGCACACGGGTACGAGGTAGGACCGGATCGCGCCGGGATGGGTCTTCCGGCCCATTGAACGGCCTCGCCCCGGCCTTTACTGTGACGAAGGT
>JACVSB010000102.1 GCA_014534155.1 Thermoleophilia bacterium | reverse complement strand
CTTCTCCCGCTCCTCACGGGCGCCGTCTCCGAAGGCGAGCGCACCGTCGCGGCGGAGTACCTGGCGGAGGGCGCGTACTCGCCCTGCGTCATGCTCCGGCGCGGGGCGCTCAAGTACGTCCACTGCCCCGACGATCGGGACCAGCTCTACGACCTGGAGCGCGACCCAGACGAGCTCGTGAACCTGGCGGGGGAGAGCCCCGAGCTCGTGGCGCGGTTCCGGGCCGAGGTAGGGAGACGCTGGGACCTCGAAGCTCTCCGCGCGCAGGTGGTCGCGAGCCAGGAGCGGCGCCGGATCGTCGCGCGCGCTCTCGCCGAGGGCGAACGGGCCGCGTGGGACTACGTGCCTCCCGACGACTCCCGCGACCGCTACGTGCGCGGCGCCGACTTCTGGGCCCCGTTCGGGCGGGCGCGGCTCCGGCGCGGCTGACCTTTCCGGAGAGGCGCCGGAGCGACCCGGAAGCCTACTCGGTGAGCACCCGGACCCGTGGGCAGGCGTTGTTCGCGTATCCCTTGAAGTTCCAGGTCGCCGCCGGGCTCTCCGGCTGGCTGTTCGTGGACGAATCGACCGCCCGAGCGACGAGCTCGTGGGGCCCGGGCGCGAGCTCGAGCTCGGCCGACCACAGGCACCAGGCAGAGGGCGTCTCCCCGCGCGCGAGCTCGGCCCGGGCCCAGGTCGCGCCCCCGTCTCCCGAGACGTCCACGCGCGCGACCGCCCGCTGACCGCCGCCGACCGCCCAGCCGGCGACGACGACCCTCCCGGCGGGCAGCGACTCGCCGTCGTGCGGACGGCAGATGGCCGCGTTGACGGCCAGCTCTCCAAGCGGCAGAGCCTCCTCCCACCGGGCGTCCGTCCCCTGGACGTCCGGCCCGAAGAGCCGGTACGAGCGCGTCTGGTAGTAGGACGAGGAGGGCTCTCGCGCGAGGGCGATCGCGGAAAGCCACTTGACGCTGCGGGCGCCGACGAAGCCCGGGACGACCGCGCGAAGCGGGAAGCCGTGCACCGGCGGTAGCGGCTCGCCGTTCATCTCGTCGGCGATGATCGTCTCGCCTGCGAGCGCCTTCTCCACCGGAATGGACCCGGCGAAGGGGACGACGCGGCCGTCCTCCTTGCACGCGTCGAGCCCCGTGAGCTCGACGTGGCGCGCCTCGGGCGTGAGCACGGCCGCCGCAAGGACCTCGCGGAGCGGAACCCCGCTCCAGCGGGCGGTTCCGATCGCCCCGTCGCCCCAGGGGATCTCGCCGGGGATCGGTCGCACGCGGGTGAGCTGGGCCCGCCGGTTGCCCGCGCAGCTCAGCGTCGCCTCGATGCTGACGCGCGAGAAGCGGTCGCGGAGCTCCGGCAGCGAGAGGCGGAGCGGCCGCTCGACCGCGCCCTGCACGTGCAGGCGGTACGAGGCGGCGTCGACCTCAGGAACGGGCCCGTGGTTTCGGACGTAGAAGAGGTCGTTCGGCGTCAGGAACGACTCCACCAGGCGACCGGGCGCGGGCTCGGCGTTGAGCGGCTCCTGCCCGTGGACGAGGAGGGACGTCTCAGACGAGGACGTAGACCCTCCCGTCCTCGAGCTCGACCGGGTACGTCCTGGCGCGGATCCTGGGATCGACGAGCGACCGGCCCGTCTCGATCTCGAATTCCCATCCGTGCCAGGCACAGCGGAGAATCTCTCCCTCGCGCTCGTACGCGTAGCGGAAATCCGGGGTCGAGGCGGTGGTTCCGCCGACCGGTCCCTCGCAGAGCGCGCCGCCCGCATGCGGGCACCGGTTGTGCAGCGCGTACACGCGGCCGTGCACGTTGAAGACGCCCAGGCTCAGCCCGTCCACGCGGCGCACGACCCGCCCGCCGGGGGCGAGGTCGGCCGCGTCGCAGACGAGGACGCGCCGCCGCTTGAGCTCGTCACGCATGCGCCGGCTCGGCACGGACCGGAAGGCCGTACAGCTCGCGCGCGTTCTCGCGCAGGATGCGCGGCTTCCAGGCGGGCGGAAGCGGCAGCCGGGTCGGGTCGTCGAAGTCCCAATGCGGGTAATCCGAGGCGTAGAGGAGGGTGTGCTCCCCGTCGATCGCCTCCAGCACGCTCCACAGGTGGCGCTTCTCCGGGGCCTGCTCCAGCGGCTGCGTCGTGAGGCGGACGTGCTCGCGCGCGTACTCGCTGGGGAGCCGCTTGAGCCATGGGGTCTCCTTCCGGAGCGCCTTGTAGTCGGCGTCTAGCCGCCACAGGATCGCCGGGAGCCACGCGACGCCGCACTCGATGAGGACGAAGCGCAGGGTCGGCCACCGTTCGAAGGCACCGTGCGCGATCAGGCTCGCGACGTGGCCCATCCCCGTCTCGCAGAGCAACGCGTGCGTCTCCCAGAAGAACGTCGGCGGCCCGCATCCCGTCGGGTTCGAGTTCACGCCTCCCTGCCCGCCGAGGTGCGCGGCGACGGGAAGGCCGACCTCGGCCGCGGCGTCCCAGATCGGGTGGTAGAAGGGGTCGCCGTAGGGGCGCTGCGACCCCGTCGAGACGAGCACCTGGACGATGCCGGGGTGGTCGCCGAGCCGGCGGACCTCCTCCGCTGCTGCGTACGGGTCCTGGGGGGCGACGACGAGCGATCCCCGCAGCCGCCTGTCGCGCGGCAGCCACTCGGCGACCATCCAGTCGTTGTAGGCGCGCGCGAAGGCCGAGGCGATGTGCGGGTTCGCAAGGGTCGAGACCTCGATCGCCTCCTCGCCGGTCAGGATCGCGTACTCGACGTCGTAGCGGTCGAGCAGCTGCTCGCGCACAAGCTCGTAGTCGGAGCCGGGAGTGGCGCCGTTCGCGGGAACAGCATCCGTTCGCATGAACCCCTCGGGGTGGAGCCAGGGACGGTGTGCGTGGGGGAACGACTCGCGCCCGCCCGGCAGCTCGCCGCGCTCGAGGAAGTCGCGGGAGTGCGGTTCGAGGTAGGGCAGGAGGACACGCGAGTCGCTCCAGCCGTTGTGAAAGTCGCAGTCGATCAGGGACGTCTCGTCAGGTGCCATCACGGTTCTGCTCCAATCGTGAGGAGATCGCCGCCGCGGCGGCCTGGCAGCGGGGCGCGAGCCCGGGCATCCGGTCGGCCGCGAGGCGGTACGCGGGCCCGCAGACGCTCAGGGCGGCGACGCAGCGGGCGGACCCGTCAAAGACGGGCGCTGCCACGCCGTTCAGCCCCTCCTCGCACTCCCCTAGCGCGCGCGCCCAGCCGTCGCGCCGTACGCGCTCGAGCTCCCGCTCGAGCGAAGCGCGCGAGATCACGGTGCGCGGGGCAACCCGCTCGAGCCGCCCGGGAGGCAGGGTGGCGGCCGCGAACGCGAGGAAGACCTTGCCGTCGGACGTCGCGTGCAGCGGCGTCCGACGACCGAGCCAGCTCTTGCTGCCCACGAGGTAGCGGCTGTCGAGCTGCGCCACGTCGACCGCTTCGCCGTTCACGGGGACCGAGAGGACGATCGTCTCGCCGGTCTCGGCCGCCAGCTCGTCCATCGCAGCTCTCGCGGCTTCGACGAGGCCTTCGGCTCGGGCCGCGCGCAGGCCGAGGCGTGCGAGACGGCCGCCGAGGCGGAACGCGTCTCCGTCCGCGGCCCGCTCCAAGAACCCGTGCGCCGCGAGCGTGGCGGCAAGCCGCGACGCGGTGCTCTTGTGCACGGCCAGCCTCGTGGCCAGCTGGCCGACGCCGAGCTCGCCGCTCCCGCTCTCGAAGGCGGTCAGCATGCGGAGGGCGCGGTCGACGCTCTGTACCCCGTGTTGCGCGACGCGCACGACCGTTGAGTATGGCGCAACGCAGGGACGGGGTCAACGTCCGCGCGACTCGCGCTAGCGCCCGTTCGAGAGCTGCGCCAGCCTCCTGCGCCGCCAGGCCTCGGTGGCCGCGATCTCGTTGAACGTGTAGACGTGAAAGCCGGACACGCCCGCGGCGGGGTCGACGAGCGCCGAGCCGAGGCCGTTCACGATGTGGTCGGGGTTGTACCCGGCCGGCTTCACGATCTGCGCGAGCCAGCTCCGCCGTTTGGAGAGGAACCGGACCGATTCGCCCACGCCGATCCGCCGGGCGATGCGAAGCAGCTTCGTCCGCGCAGCCACGCCCGGAATGCCGATGTCGATCGGAAGGTCGACGCCTCGCTCGCGCACCGCGCGGATCCACCACGCGATCGTCCGCGGCTCGAAGCAGACCTGGCTCACGATGTAGGTCGCGAACGGCGCCTTGTCGAACATCGCCTGGATCGTCGTCTCGTCGCTGATCAGCGGGTGGCTCTCCGGGTAGCCGGTGATGCCGACGTGCTCGGGTCGCACGCCGAGGCGCGCCATTGTGGAGAGGACGTCGAACGCGCCCGTGAACGCACCGGTCGGCTCGCTCAGGTCGCCGGCGACGACGAACACGTCCCGCAGATCGGCCTCCAGGAGGCGGTCGAGGATCTCGCGCAAGTGG
Source organism: Thermoleophilia bacterium (assembly GCA_014534155.1). Next base: position 2,055 of record JACVSB010000102.1, on the reverse strand, counting down.
CCTTCGTCTTGCACGAGGCGAGCCGAGATGTGCGGGGCCACGTGGTAGCCGCGGCGGCCGAGCTCTTCCGCGAGGGCGAGCGTCGCCTCCATGCCGCGCCGCGGCGATGCCGTGACCGTGATCTTCACCTCGGTCGGCACGTGCTCGGCGACCTCGTCCTCGACGCCGTCGGACGGGAAGATCTCGTACCGGGGCTGGCTGAGGTGGAAGGTGACGGTGTCCCGAACGTCCTCGCCAGTCGCGGCCATCGCGGCGACAACGTACGTCATCCGGCGCTGATCAGCGCGACCCCTGCGGCGACGAGGACGGCGCCGAGGAGGCGCAGGGGCGCGACCGCCTCCCTGAGCACGAATGCGGCGAGCGCCGACGCGATCACGATGCTCGTCTCGCGCACGGCGGCGACGGACGCGGCGGGGGCTCGCTGGAGCGCCGCGAGGACGAGGCCGTAGGACGCGAAGGTGGCGAGCCCGGCTGCCACCGTCGGAGGGCGAAGCTCGGCGCGCAGCGCCTGCGGCCCGCGGAGCGCGGCCAGCGCGCCCGCGTACCCGAGCCCCGCGACGAGCATCGAAACCTCGAGGTACGCGAAGGGCGCCGCGTGGCTGACGCCTTCGTGGTCGTTGAGGGTGTACGCCGCGATCACGCCTGCGATCGTGAGCCCGAAGAGGATGCCTGTCCGCGCGCTTGCGCCGCCGGCGCGGCGCGCGCCGCGGACGAGCACGACGCCGACCGCCACGGAGAGGACGCCGAGGGCCTGACCGGCGGATGTGCCCGCGCCGAGCGCGACGGCGCCGACGACGAGGACGAGAACGGGCGCCGTTCCGCGCGAGACCGGGTAGACGACCGAGAGCTCCGCGCGCCGATACGCGGCGGCGAGAAGCGCCGCGTACCCGAGATGCAGGAGCCCGCTCGCGGCGACGTACGGCCACGCGCGCGCCTCGACACGCCAGGTCGCCGCCGCGACGGGCGCGTAGGCGACGAGGGCGACAAGGAAGGCGACGGCGGTCGCTGCCTCGGGGTCGCGTGCGCGCGCGATGAGCAGGTTCCAGAAGGCGTGCAGGAACGCTGCTGCGAGCGCGAAGACGAGCGCGGAGGCGGGCATCGGCGGGAGTAGTCTCTCGGCCGATGCGCGCCGGCGGCGTCGACTCTGACTCTGGCGGCACGCTCCGGCCCGCCGCCCCACCACTCATCATCGCCCATCGCGGCGCCTCGTTCGAGCGGCCGGAGAACACCCTGGCGGCCTTCGAGCGGGCGATCGAGCTGCGAGCGGACTACGTCGAGTTCGACGTCCAGCCGGCGGGAGACGGCGAGCTCGTCGTCGTACACGACCGGCTGCGCCGCCTCACGCTCGCCGAGCTCAGGCGGCGGCACGCCGACCTCGCGACGCTGGCGGAGGTGCTCGACCTCTGCGTCGGCCGGGTCGGCCTCGCGGTCGAGCTCAAGCATCCGCATGCGCACCGGCGGCATGACCCGGTGGGGCGGACGCTCGCCGCGCTGCGCGCTCGCTCGGTGGACCCCGGCGGCGTAATGGTCCTCTGCTTTGAGCCGGCCGCGCTCGAGCGCGTCCGCCGAGAGGCTCCCCGACTCCGTACGGTCCTCCACCTCGGCTGGCGCCGCAGCCCGTCTGCTGCGTCTCGCTTCTGGGGCGTGGGGCTCGAGGACTGGGCGGCGCGGCCCCCGGTCCTTCGCCGCGCACAGTCGCTCGGGCTCGCCACGGCCGTCTACACCGTGAACGACCGACGCCGGATGGAGGAGCTCGCGGCGGTCGGCGTCACGGCGATCTTCACCGACCGGCCGGATCTCCTGCGGCGAACGCTCACCGAGGTGGGGCAGCGAAGCGGTCGGGAGACGTCTAAAACCGCCGAGCGCGGGTGAGACGTTCGCGCCTTCCGGCACGAATGAGTTTCCGTGAAGCGTCGGCTCGTACTCGCCGCGTTCCTCACCGCCGCCGTCCTTCCGCGACGAGCAACGCGGCGGGTGAGGCGCGCTTGACGGTACGGCCTCGGCGAAGCGGAGCCCTCCGCATCGCCGTCGGACAGCGCGGTCTCAGCCTGGGGT
>JACVSB010000157.1 GCA_014534155.1 Thermoleophilia bacterium | reverse complement strand
CCGCCCTCGAGGCCTTTCCGGGGACGATCCTCCTCGTCTCGCACGACCGGGCGCTCGTGGATGCGGTCGCGGAGCGAACGCTCGCGGTGGAAGGCTCGACGCTGCGCTCGTACGAGGGTGGCTGGGCCGACCTGGTTCGCGCGAGAGCCGAGCGCGAGGCCCGGCCGCCGCCGCGTCCGCCGCGCGCAAAGAAGGCGCCTGCCACGGGCCGCGAGACGAGGAGACGCGATCCGCTCGCGGCGCTCGAGGCCGAGATCGAGGCGCAGGAAGCGCTCGTGGCAACGATCGAGGCGAAGCTGGCCGTCGACTGGACGGACGTGGACGCGATCGCGGCCCACCGCCGCGCCCGAGACGATCTCCAGGAGCTCCTCGCGCGCTGGGAAGCGCTCTTCGACGGTGTAGCGGGCTGACAGGCCTCCTTCCGCGGGAGACGCTCCGCGACCCGGACGGCTGGGTGGACTGGGTGCGCCTGCTCGCGACCCCCTTCGTCCTCGCTGAGCCCGCGTTCGAGGACTACCCGCCCGCCGACGCGCGCTTCGCGTGGGCGCTTGCGGCCACCTTCACGCTTGCCGCCGGCTCGTTCTTCGCCGCCGGCCGTCGCGGCCGCCCGCGCGCGCTCGGCGCCGCCGCTCTCGCCTTCGACACGGTCTTCCTCTCGTGCTGGGCGGTTCTGTACGCGTACGACCCGGGGACGCCGGCGCGCGACCTCCTCGTCCTCGTCCCCGTCGAGGCGGCGCTGCGCTACGGCCGGCTCGGAGCGCTCGCGGCGGCAGCGACCGTTCCCGCGCTCGCGCTCTTCGAGTGGAGGCTGACGGAGACACTCGACGCGCCCTACCAGCCGGGCCACGCGGTCTTCCCGGCCGGGCTCTACCTCCTCGTCGGGCTCCTCGTCGGGGTGCTCCGTGACCGCACGGCCTAGCGCGTGGCGGAGCGCAGGAAGTCACGAGCGAGTCGGAGCGCCGCCTCGGTGGGCGTGACGCCGTCGCGCTCGGCGAGGTCGAGCACCCGCGAGGTGGTCTCGGCGAGCAGGCGCTCGACGGCCGCGAGGCACGCAGCCGGGTCGTCCCGGCACTCGGGCGCCTCGTAGAGGTGCACTCCCCCTGCGTTCGTCACGAAATCGGGGAGCGCCAGGATCCGCTGCTCGTGCAAGGCCTCGACGGCGCCCTCGGCGTACGGGATGTTCGCGATCGGGACGACCGCCGCCGAGCGCAGCGAGCCGACGGACGCGGGCGTGATCACGTCGGGCCGCGCGCCGGGCACGAGCACGTCGCACTCCGTGGCGAAGAGGTCCTCGCGCGGGCGAGGCGAGGCGCCGGCGTGGCGGACGAGCTCGTCGCCGTGCGCGTCGCGAAGCTCGAGGAGGCGGTCGACGTCGAGGCCGCCCGGGTCGACGAGCGCGCCGCTCACCGTCGACACGCCGACCACGCGGGCGCCCGCTTGGGACAGCGCGCGGGCGGTCCCGGCTCCGGCCTTCCCGAACCCCTCGATCGCCACCCTCGCCCCCTCGAGCGGCCGGCCGATCCTGGCGAGCGCGACCCGCGCCGCGCCGAGGATCCCGTGGCCCACGGCGAGGTCGTCCATCCCCATCCCCTCGTGCGAGCGCGCCCACATGGGCGTCTGCCCCTCACCCGGGGCGAGGGCGAGAAAGTCTGCCGGGTCCGTCCCCATGTCCGGCCCGGTCAGGAAGACATCCCGCATCGGCGCGACGCGCTCGAGGTACGCGGCGAGCAGGCGCTCCCGGTCGCCGCCGGAGAAGCGGATGCCCGCCTTCGCCCCCGCATAGGGCACGCCGGCGACCGCGAACTTCCACGTCATCGCGCGCGCGAGGCGCGCGACCTCGTCGTACGTGACGTCGGCGACCATGCGAGTTCCGCCGGCCGAGATAGGAAAGAGCTCATGGTCGATCACGACGACCGCGTCGAGCCCGACGGACTCGTCGTGGAGCTCGAGCACGCGTGCCGGGCCGTCGGCGAGGAAGTCGAGCCGCTCGCTCACGCGCGCGACGCTACCCGACGTACGCGCGCGGGTCACGCCTCACGTGGCGTGTCCGCCGAGGCGCCGCACGTCGAGCTCGCTCTCGCGCGCCTCGCCGCCGGCGACCTCGACGCGGAAGGCGCGGCCGGCGGGACGTGCGGAGACGGCGGCCTCGAGCTCGCTCCCGAGGAAGTGGAGAGCCACGTCGTCCTCGGCGGCGTAGCCCTCCGGGAAGCCTTCCGCGACGAGGCGACGAAACGCCGGCCTCCGGGCAGGCTCGCTGTCGTAGTGCGGGCACATGCTCCCCGGGAGAAAGCCGAGACCGTCGGCGAGGCCGTCGGTGCCCCCGAAGGAATCGGTCACGCACGCCTCGAACCAGCAGACGGCGCCCGCGCTCACGCCCGTGAGCACGACGCCCGCCTCCCAGGCGTCCCTGAGGATCGCGTCGACGCCGTGCACGCGCCAGACGGCGAGCATGTTCGCGGTGTTGCCGCCGCCGACCTGGATCACGTCCTGGCCGAGGAGGAGGGCACGGAGGTTCTGGACCTTCCGGTCGAAGAGGCCAAGGTGCGTGGCGTCCGCCTTCCCCGCTGCGAACGCCTCGTAGAAGCGAAGCGTCCGCTCGGCCGAGTCGCCCGTGGCCGTGGGCAGGAAGCAGACCTTCGGCCGCCTCTTGCCGGTGAGGGCGAGGACGTAGTTCTCGAGCGGCTCCGCCCAGGCTTCGGTCATTCCGCCGCAGGCGACGATCTGGCGGTCGTTCATCCTTCTCCGAACGTGGCGACGATCGCCTCCGCGACGACCTTCATCGGGCGGTTGGAGGACTGGCTCGCCCGGCGCAGGCGGGCGAACGCCTCCTCCTCGGAGATGCGCTCGCGCTCCATCAAGAGGCCCTTCGCCCGCTCGACGAGCTTGCGGGTCTCGAGCGCCTCGGCGAGCGACTCCGCCTCCTCGCGCAGGGCCTCCAGCTCCGCATGGCGCGCGCGCGCCGCACGGATCGCAGGCAGGAGATCCGCTTCCCGGAACGGCTTCACGAGGTAGCCGAAGACACCGGCCTCGACCGCGCGCGACACGAGCTCCTCGTGGCCGTACGCGGTCAACATGACGATCGGGATCGGCCGCTCGCCGAGGATCTGCCGCGCGGCCTCGATGCCGTCGAGACGTGGCATCTTCACGTCGAGGATCGCGAGGTCGGGCCGCTCGCGAGCGGCAAGCGCCACCGCCTCCTCGCCGTTTCGCGCCTCGGCGCAGACGTCGAACCCCGCCTCCTCGAGCGTGCGCCGGAGGTCGAGCCGGATGATTGTCTCGTCTTCCGCAACGAGGATCCTCATGCGCCGACCCGGGGCTCGAGCGGAAAGCGGACCTCGGCGCGCAGGCCCTTCTCCCCGGCCAGGGAGAGCCGGCCGTTCAGCTCGTCGCGGACGAGCGCGCGGACGATCGAGAGGCCGGTGCCCTCCACGGCGCCCGCACGCCAGTCGCCGTCGTCCGCGACGGTGAGGGAGACGTCGCCGTCGCGGCGCTCGAGCTCGATCTCGACCGAGCCGCCGCCGTGCTCGAGCGCGTTCTGCAGGAGCTCGCTGAAGACGAGCGCGAGCGCCGTCGCACGCTCGCCCCGCAGCGAGACCGGCTCGACGCGCGCGCGAACCGCCTTTCCGCCTCCGAGACCCTGGACGAGCGTCGCCCGCAGCCGCTCCACGAGCTCGCCGAGGTCGACGTCGTCGTCCCGGCGCTCCATGAGGATCTCGTGCACAGCGGCGATGGCGAGGATCCGGTTCACGGAGTCCTCGAGCGCCCGCCGCGGATCCGCTCCCGGCGCGCGCGCCTGTAGGCGCAGGAGCGAGGCGACCGTCTGGAGGTTGTTCTTGACGCGGTGGTGGATCTCCTGCGCGAGGACACCTCGCATGACCGCGCGCCCGTGCTCCAGCGCGACGGCGGCCTGGTTCGCGATGGACGCGAGGAGCTTCCGCTCGTCCTGCGAGAAGGGCGTGTCGCGGTCGCAGACGAGCTCCCCGATCTCCCGGCCCTTCGAGCGAAGCGGGAGTCGGAGGGCGTGCACGCCGGCCCGGCCCTCCGGCCAGGCGATCCGGCCGTCCTCGAGCACGAGCGCTGCGCCGGTCGCGCCGACCGCCGCGACGGTCGTCTCGACGATCGCCCGCAGCGACTCCTCCAGGTAGAGCGACTCGGAGACGGCCTCGGACATCCGGGCGAGCGCCTCCAGCTCCGCCACTCGCCGCTGCGCGCTCTCGTACAGCTTCGCGTTCTCGATCGCCTGCGCGACCTGGCCCGCGATCGCCATGAGCAGGTCGATCTCGCCCTCGTCGAATGCGCGCGGCGCGCGCGTGCGCACGTTCAGCGCTCCCTCCAGCCGGTCCTTGACGACGATCGGAACGGCGAGGATCGACTCGTACTGCTCCTCGCGCAGGTTCGGAAAGCGCTTGAAGCGAGGATCGAGGTGGGCCGCGCGCGGGATCATGACCGGCGCGCGCTGGGCGGCGGCCGTGCCCGTGATCCCCTCGCCGGGGCGCATCTTGGGCGCTCGGGTCAGCTCCTCGACCCGCGTGCCGTACGAGGCACGCAGGACGAGCTCTCCCGCGCTCTCGTCGTAGAGGTAGACGAAGCAGGCGTCGGCGGCGAGGGCATCCGCCACCTTGGCCGCCACGAGCTCGAAGAGCTCGTGCAGGTCGAGCGTCGAGTTGACTGCCGCGATCGT
>JACVSB010000187.1 GCA_014534155.1 Thermoleophilia bacterium | reverse complement strand
CGAGCACGCGACCTGGGCGGCGCGCCGGCTGCGCGAAGGAGGAGACGCGTGACGCGCGATCTCGAGCGCCTTCGCCAGCAGGAGAGCTGGATCGCCTGGATCCGCGCGCTCGCGATCGTCTGGGCTGTCCTCGAGGTCGGGTTCGTGACGCACGACTACCCGCCGGGCTACCACCGCTGGGCCTGGGTGACGACGGCGGCTCTGGGGGCGGGCGCTCTGGTCTTCCTCGCGCTGGCGCGCCGGCGCTGGTCGCTCCGCGGCTACGCCCGGCTCGGCGTCGCCGCGCTCACCTTCGACGTCGCGATCGTGTATGCGTACGTCTTCATCTACGCCTTCGAGCCCGGAACGCCGGCGTGGGGACTCCGGATCCTTCCGGTGATCGAGGCGGCCGTGCGGTTCGCCGTCCTCGGCGGCGTCACGGTCTCGCTCCTCGCCGTTCCGCTGACCGCGTGGGCGGAGCTCTTTCGCTCCAACCGGTTTCCGCCCTTCGACTTCGACCTGCGCTTCGTGACGCTTCCGCTCGGGATCCAGGTCATCGCCGCGCTCATCGTCGGAGGGCTGGTGCGGCAGGTGCGCCGCGAGACGCGCCTCGCGGACGCGCGCGCGGGAGAGGCCGAGGAGCTTCGCGACGAGATCGGGCGCCGCGCGGACCAGCTCGAGCTCGTGAACCGCTGTGCTCGTGCGCTCTCCTCATCCCTCGAGCTGCAGGAGGCCTTCCGGCTCTTCGTGCGCGAGATGCAGAGCGCGATCGCGTTCGACCGGCTCGCGCTCGTGCTCGCCGAGCGGGGGCGCGCCGAGATCATCGCGAACGCCGGTCTCGGCGACGAGTCGCTGTACCCGGCCGGGACCTGGGAGCCCATCGAAGGGTCGGCCCTGGAAGACGTCCTGCGCAGCCGCGAGGCGATCGTGATCGACGACATGCTGAACGATCCGCGCTACCCGGAAGACCGCTCGCTCGCGGGCGCGGGCCTGCGCTCGCGCGCCGCGGCGCCGCTCGCCCTGCCCACGCGAACGCTCGGGATGATCTCCGTCTCGCGGTGCGATCCCCGCGCGTTCGCGGCCGAGGAGCTCGAGCTCCTCGGCCTTCTCGGCCGCCAGCTCGCGACCGCGATCGAAAACATCCGCGGGTTCGAAGCGGAGCGCTCCGCGGCCGAGGAGTTGCGCCGGCTCTCCGCGCTGCGGGCCGACTTCGTCTCCCTGGTCTCGCACGAGCTGCGCGCGCCGATGGCCTCCGTGATCGGGTGCGCCGCCACGCTGCGCCAGCGCTGGCGCTCGCTGACCGAGCCCCAGCGCGAGTCGTTTCTCGCCCTCATCGAGGAGGAAACGAGCCGCCTCGCGTCTCTCGTCGGGGACGTGCTCGACACGTCGCGCCTCGATGCCGGCACCTTCTCGTACAGCTTCAGCAACGTCGACCTCGGGGAGCTCGTCCGCGAGGTGGCTGCCCTCGTCGACCTGGGCCAGGAGGAGGTGAACGTCCGCGCGGAGGTCGACCACGGGCTCCCCACGGTCCGCGCCGACCGGGAGCGGATGCGCCAGCTCCTCATGAACCTCGTCACGAACGCGGTCAAGTACACGGTCGCCGGCGACGAGGTTCAGGTGCACGCGGCCGCCGAGGACGGCGGCGTCGCGGTCAGCGTGCGAGACCATGGGCCGGGGATCTCGCGCGAGGACCAGGGGCTCATCTTCGAGAAGTTCGGACGCGTGCAGGGGGGAGGGTCGCAGCCCGGGGCGGGCCTCGGCCTCTTCATCGCCCGCTCGATCGCCGAGGCGCACGGCGGCTCGATCGAGGTCGACTCGGACCGCGGCGCGGGTGCCACCTTCACGGTGCGCGTTCCGAAGGACGGGCGATGACGTGTACCGCTGGGTCTCACACACCGGCGAGGCCGAGCTCGAGCTGGAAGCTTCGCGGGAGAGCGACGTCTTCGTCGACGCTCTCCACGCGCTCGCCGAAGTGCTCGGCGAGCCGGACGGACAGCCGGAAAGGCGGACGGTCGAGCTCGAAGCCCGAGACCTCGAGACGCTGCTCGCCGACTGGCTCTCCGAGCTCGTGTACCTGGCCGAGGCGGAGCGCTTCCTCGGCCGGGAGGCCGAGGTCGGGCTCGCGGACGGACGCCTGCTCCGAGCCGTGGTGGAGGGGTCCCTCGGTCGGCCGTCGTTTCTCGTCAAGGGCGTGACGTACCACGGGCTCTCGTTCGGGCCCGCGGACGGCGGCTGGCGCGCGCGGGTCGTCCTCGATGTCTGACCTGCGGCGCGTCGACGAGGTCCTGTGGGAGATCCCGCCGGAGTCGCGACCCGGGATGCGCGTCCCCGCCCGCGTGTTCGCGGACGCCGAGATCCTCGAGGCGATCGGGTCGGATTCCTCCCTGGAGCAGCTCGCCAACGTGGCCACCCTGCCGGGGATCGTCGGGGCGGCGCTCGCGATGCCGGACATCCACCAGGGCTACGGGTTCCCCGTCGGTGCGGTCGCGGCGACGGAGCCGCCCGACGGGGTCGTGTCCCCCGGCGGCGTCGGCTACGACATCAACTGCGGCGTCCGGCTCCTCGTGCTGCCGGTCACCGCGGAGGAGCTGGGCGGGCGGAAGGAAGCGCTCGTGCACGAGATCGCGCGCTCCGTCCCCGCAGGGGCCGGCAAACAGGGCGGGCTCGCACTTGCAAGCGGGGAGCTCGACGACGTGCTCGCGAACGGCCCCGCGGCCCTCGTCGCGAGGGGCATCGGCAGCGAGGGCGACGTGGCGCTGACGGAGTCCGGCGGCTGCCTCGGCGGCGCCGAGCCGGCAGCCGTCTCGGAACGCGCTCGCTCCCGCGGCGCAGGCCAGCTTGGGACCGTCGGCTCCGGCAACCACTTCATCGAGGTCCAGGAGGTCGAGGAGGTCGTCGACGCCCGGGCGGCCACCGCCTACGGGATTCGCTCCCGGTCGGTGACCGTCCTCGTGCACTCGGGCTCGCGCGGTCTCGGGCACCAGGTCTGCACGGACTACGTTCGGCGCATGGACGCCGTGCAGACGCGTTACGGCATCGAGCTTCCCGACCGCCAGCTCGCCTGCGCGCCGATCGCCTCGCCTGAGGGGCGCGCCTACCTCGGCGCCATGGCGGCGGCGGCGAACTTCGCCTGGGCGAACAGGCACGCCATCGGGCACGCCGTGCGCGAGGCGGTGCGGCGGGTTTTGGGCGGCGACGCCGCTGCGGCGACGCACCAGGTGTACGACGTCGCGCACAACGTGGCGAAGCTCGAGCGCCACGGCGACCGCGAGGTGTGCGTGCACCGCAAGGGGGCGACGCGAGCCTTCCCCGCCGGCTCCGAGGAGATTCCCGAGGCGCACCGCGGCGTCGGGCAGGCGGTCTTCATTCCCGGCTCGATGGGCACGGCGAGCTACGTGCTCGCCGGGGAGCCGGGCTCGCTGGCGCGCTCCTTCGGGACGACCTGCCACGGCGCCGGCCGGGTCCTCTCGCGGACAGCGGCCCGGAAGCGAATCGGCGGGGGCGAGCTGCGGCGGGAGCTGGAAGCGCGGGGGATCACGGTCCGGTCGCCCTCGGACAAGGGGCTCGCCGAAGAGGCACCCTTCGCGTACAAGGACGTCGAGCGCGTCGTCGCCGTGGTCGAGCGCGCGGGGCTCGCGAGGCGGGTCGCACGCCTGCGGCCGCTCGGCGTCGTCAAGGGGTAGCGCGAGCGACCGCGGGCGCTCGCGGGATCGCGCGCGCTCGCGCCACTCGTCGCCCGTGTCGCCTCCTGCCAGGTCCACGTCCTGACCCTGACATGGCCCTTCCAGCGGGTCGCGTCGGCGCGCCGGACTACTCGCGCCGGCGCCCGTGCTGAGCGGCTCGCACGTGCGCCGCCGGTCTAGCGCGGCGCCGGCGCGAGGGCCCGCTGGAGCTCTCGCGCCCGGTCGCGCACGAGCGCGCGCAGCTCGCCAGGCGAGAGCACGACGGCGTGGCCCCGGTGGGAGAGGATCTCGCCCGCGAGCCACTCGTCGCTTCCGACCCGCATGT
>JACVSB010000202.1 GCA_014534155.1 Thermoleophilia bacterium | reverse complement strand
GCGAGCGCCGCCTCGACCGCCGGCCGCTGCCGACCTGAGCCGAAGTACGAGCGGAGGCGCGCACGGAGATCGCGGGCGCGCCCGACGTAGAGGACCTGGTCGTGGCGGTCGCGGAAGAGGTAGACGCCGGGCCGGCGTGGCGCCCCGGCAGCGAGCGGCCGCTTCTCGTGCGCCCGCCGCGCGCGCGGTGCGGCGAGCTTCAGGAGGTCGCAGACGGTACGAGCGCCCCGCTCCTGCGCGAGACCGGCGAGCTCGATCAGGATCTCCGCCGTCGCCTGCGCATCGGGGAGCGCCCGATGGCAGGGCTCGGTGGGCGTCCCGAAGAAGTCGGCGAGCGACGTGAGGCTCGTGCGCCCGACGCGGTCGCCGAGGAGCGCGCGCGCGAGGGGGACGGTGTCGAGGACGGGGGCGGCCAGGCGCCGACCCTGCAGCCGTCCGACCGCACGGTCGAGGAACGAGGTGTCGAACCGCGCGTTGTGTGCAACGAGGACGCAGTCGCCCGCCCACTGGAGGAACCGGCGCACGCCCGTCTCCAGGGACGGTGCTCCAACGAGCTCCCGCGCCCGGATCCCGGTGAGCTCGGCGACCGCGGGCGGCAGCGCCCGCCGAGGCCGCACGAGCGTCTGGAACGTCGCGACGGGCGCGAGCGCGCGGACGCGGACGGCGCCGATCTCACAGATCTCCGCCGTCTCCGCACTCAGCCCCGTCGTCTCGAGATCGACCACGACGAAGGTCGCGGCTTCGAGCGCGACGTCGGTGCCGTCGTCCGCAAGCGAGACGGCCGCTCCCGTCCAGACGAGGCGCGCGTCGCTTACGACGACGTCGTCGAGGAGCTCTCGCGCAAGCCCGGCCGGCGCGCGCGCGAGCGCGAAGAGGACGCGCGCGGCCTCGACGGCCGGAACCGGGCCGCGGCGCGCCTGGACCAGCTCCACGAGCCGGTCCGCCCCGTCGAGGGAGAGTTGCACGCCCGAACGATAGAACGTACGTTCGGATGGACACCGCCGGACGCGACGAGCCGGGATCGGGAAGCTCCGCCGGGGGCCGGGAGAGACGGCGGCCACGCGACCGTGCCGTTCGGTGGCGCGCGCGGGCGGGAACGACGAGGGCCGCCTCTCCGCGGCCCTCGTCACGCCGGAGAGGACGTGGATCGCGCTAGGAGCCCTTGAGGGCGCTCTTCAGCTGGCTGCCGGCGGAGAATTTCGGAACCGTCGCAGCCTCGATCGTGACGCGCTCGCCCGTCCGCGGGTTGACGCCCTGGCGCGCGCCGCGCTGCTGCGCCGAGAACTTCCCGAAGCCGGTGAACGAGACGGCCTCCCCCTGGCTGAGCGACTCCTGGATCGAGTCGAGGAACGCATCCACCGCCTTGCCGGCGTCCCTCCGCGACAGGCCGCTCTTCGACGCAACGCGGTCCACGAACTGAGACTTGGTTAGTGCCACTACCTCTCCTCTCCTAGCTCAACGTTCGTCCCGAACTGGCCCGGAACCGTAACAGCGCATCAGAAGTCACGCAACAGAGCCGTTTTTCGGCTCGTTACCCGCATCCGGGAGGACGATCTCGGCTGCTCGAAAGAGCGGGTAGAGGCGGACGGCATGCCGGGCGAGCGCGTCCGCGCCCCCCTCGTCCCGGTCGACGACGCAGACGGCGGAGCGACATTCGAGGCCCGCCTCGCGGAGGGCGCGCACCGCTGCCACTGCCGCGCCGCCGGTCGTCACGACGTCCTCGACGAGACACACGCGCTGACCGGGCTCGAACACACCCTCGATGCGCCGCGCCGTCCCGTACGCCTTCGCGTCCTTACGGACGATGAGAAACGGCAGCTCGCCGGCGAGCGCGGCCGACGCGGCGAGCGCGACTGCGCCGAGCTCCGGGCCAGCGAGAAGGTCGGGGGAGCCGCCCGGGAGCGAGAGCGCGCGCTCCGCGATCCGCTCCCCGAGCTCGCGCAGCAGGGCCGGATGCGTCTCGAACCGGTACTTGTCGAGGTAGTAGCGAGACCGGCGCCCGGAGCGCAGCAGGAACTCGCCCTCGAGATACGCCCGCTCGCGCAAGAGACGAACGAGCTCGCCGTCGGTCACGCCCGCGCGGCGGCGACCAGCTCGCGCGCGAGCGGGACGAGACGCTGCGCGACCTCGGTTCCAGCGTCGAAGGAGACCATCGACCCATCCTCGAAGTGCAGGTCGACGCGCTCGCGCCCCGCGTCTCGCCGCCGCCACCAGGCGAGCGCAGCGGCGCCGACGGCGAGCGCGCCCCAGCGAACCGCTCTAGGCACCCGGCTCCTCCGCGAGCGCTCCCGTCGCTCCCGGCGCCGGCTCCCGGGAGAGAGCTCCTCCGTCTCGCCCGTCGTCGCCTTCGTGGCGCAGGCACGTCTTCAGGTCGTAGAAGACGAGCCCGACGGTCGGCTGCGGGACGGTGACCGCCGCGATCACCCGCGTTGTGGAACGAACGACGAAGACGGCGCCGTCCGGAAGCTCGACGACGGCGTGGGTCAGGCGCGAGGACGCCGGCGCGCGTTCCTCGGCGAAGCGCAGGAGCTCGAGAGCTCCCTCCGCGAGCCTCTCGGCCCCGGCGCTCGCTTCCGGCACGGCGGCCAGGACGGCCCCCTGGTCATCGGTGAGGACGCACGCCTCGATCTGGGACGAGACCTCGGTCAGATCCGCAAGCGCCTCGGCCGCGTCCATGGCGCGCAACCGTACCACGCTCGCGATACTCGTCCCGTGCGTCGGCTCGCGGTCCCGATCCTGCAGAAGTTCATGGCGGACCGAGGGACGCACTTGGCCGCGATGATCGCGTACTTCGCGCTCCTCGCGTTCGTCCCGCTCCTCTTTCTCGCGCTCTCGCTGCTCGCGCTCGCGGGCGAGCAGGACGAGGGCAGCTACCTGATCGAGCAGCTCCGCTCGAGCTTCCCGGCGACGTCGGTCGACCGCCTGGTCTCGGTCGTCGAGGGCATCCAGGAGAGCGCACCCCAGCTCGGCATCGTGGGCGGCTTCGCGCTCATCTGGGCCTCGCTGGGCTTCTTCAGCGTCGTCGAGTCGGCGCTCAACATCGTCTACGGCCGCCCGAACCGGCCGTTCGTCAGGCAGAAGCTGCTCGTGCTCGTCCTGACCGTAGCGGGGCTCGTGGCCGTCTTCGCGGCGCTCGTCGTGGGCTCGGTCGGCGTCCGCCTTGCGGGGAACGCCGCGTTCGTGGGCGGGGCGCTCGCGTGGGTGTACGGAATCGCCGTCTCGACGGTCCTCCTCTTCGCGGTCGTCTGGTCGCTCTACACGCTCCTCACGAACGAGCGCCTCACCTGGCGCGAGACGCTGCCCGGCGCCGTGGTCGCGACCGTGGCGCTGCAGGCGAGCTTCCAGCTGCTCCCGCTCTTCGTCCGGGCGACCAGCGGCTTCGAGGGCCTGCAGGCATTCGGGGGGCTCGCGCTCCTCCTCTTCTGGATCTACCTGATGGCGAACGTGCTCGTCTTCGGCGCCGAGGTGAACTGGTTCCTCGAGCGGGGACGAGGAGTCGGGGACGAGCGCCCGGCCGG
>JACVSB010000078.1 GCA_014534155.1 Thermoleophilia bacterium | reverse complement strand
TCCCCGTAGTCGGGAATCCCGTGCCGGCGCAGCAAGCGGACGACGTTCGCTCGCTCGAGCACGTCCCGGCTCGGGCGCCAAACGACCTCGCTCACCGCGGCAAGCCTACGCCTCGGCGGTGCGCCGGCCCGGCTTTGCGCGCGGCGCCGCGCCACCCTCGACCTCGACGTGCGGAAGCCACTCCAGCCAGGCGGGGAGGTACCAGTTGCGTTCCCCCAGGAGGTGCATCGCCGCCGGGACGAGCACCGAGCGGACGACCGTGGCGTCGATCAGGAGCGCGACGGCGATCCCGAAGCCCATCTGCTGGAACATGACGAGGTCACCGGCCGCGAACCCGGAGAAGACGGCGACGATGATGAGCGCCGCTCCCGTGATGATCCGGGCGGTGGACGCGATGCCGAAGACGACGGCGTCGCTCGTGTCGCTCCCGCGCGCGTGGCGCTCCCGGATCCGGCTCAGGAGGAAGACCTGGTAGTCCATCGAGAGCCCGAAGAGGACGGCGAAGAGGAAGAGCGGAACCCACGCCTCGATCGTCTCCACCTGCTGAAAGCCGAGGAAGCCCGCGCCCACGCCGTGCTGGAAGACCCCCACGACGAGGCCGTACGCGGCGCCGACCGAGAGAAGGTTGAGGACGATGGCCGTCAGGGAGACGACGAGGGAGCGGAAGCTGACGGTGAGGAGGACGAAGCTGAGGCCGAGGACGAAGGCGAGGACGATCGGCAGCCAGTTCTCCATCACGTCGAAGTAGTCGATGTTCTCGGCCGTCTGCCCCGTGACGAGGGCCTGCGCGCCCGTCCCCGCAAACGCCGCCGGCACGTAGTTTGAGCGCAGTCGCTTGACCGCGTCCACCGCCTCGTCGCTCAGGGCGTCCGCCGAGACGGGGACGGTGACGAGCGCCACGTCCTCCCGCTGGCTCCGCCGCACGCTCACGGGCCCGAAGGACCGGTCCCGCTCGATCCTGCTCTGCAGCCCGGCGATCGCCTCGCCGGCGCGCGCGGGTGTCACCACGATCTCTGCCGGCTGCGCCCCGGCCGCGGGAAACGAGCGCTCGAGGGCGAGGAACCCCTGCTTCGACTCTAGGCGGTCGGGGAGCGTGCTGATGCCGGCGGCGCCGATCTGCATCGTGAGCGCAGGCGCCGCGGCGGCGAGGAGGAGGACGGTCGCCGCCACGAGGCTGACGACCGGCCGGCGGACGACCGCGCGAACGATCGCCGCCCAGAGCCGGCTCTCCTCGCCCGCGCTGCGTCCGACGAGCGGGATACGGACCGCGTTCACCCGGTCGCCCAGCAGGCTGAGGGCAGCGGGCAGGAGCGTGAGCGCGGCGACGACCGAGACGATCCCGACGAGGATCGCCCCCGTCGCGAGGCTGCGCATGATGGTGCTCTGCACGAGCAGAAGGCCGAGCATGGCGAGCACGAAGGCGCTCCCGCTGAAGAGGACGGCCCGGCTCGCCGTCGCGCCCGCCGCCCCGATCGCGTCGACCTTGTCGCGCCCCTGCCCTCGTTCCTCGCGGAAGCGCGAGACGACGAAGAGGGCGTAGTCGATCCCCAGGGCGAGCCCCATCCCGGTGAGCATGTTCACGACGAAGACGGAGAGCTCGAAGGTCGACGCCACCAGGGCCGTGAGCCCGAGCGCGACGAGAATCGAGACGAGCGCGAGCACGAGCGGCAGCGAGGCCGCCACCACGGCGCCGAAGACGAGCACGAGGACGAGGAGCGCGGCCGGAAGGCCGAAGCGGAGCTCCCCGGCCTCCAGGTCGTGCTGGGAGACCTCGTTGAAGTCGCGGTTCGTCGTGTGCGTCCCGGTGACCGCGACCTCGAACCCTCCCCCGTCGGCCGCGCGCACCGCTTGCACGAGCTTGTCCGCGTTCTCGTCCTCGGGCGGGCGGAGCCGGAGCGGGACGAGCGTCGCATGGCGGTCCCGCGAGACGAGCGTCCGGTCGTCGCTCGTGAGGTACGTCCGCGCGCCCGCGATGACTCCCGTACGGCGCGCCGCCCGCTCGAGCGCCTGCATCTTCGCCCGGAACGCGTCGTCGTCAACCGTGTGCTCCTCCGAGCGGACGACGACGAGCTCCGTGGTGAAGTCGCGGTTCGGGAACGCGCGTTCGATGATCCCGTACGCGCGCAGCGACTCGGGGTCGTTCGTGACCCGTCCTTCGCTCGTCAGGTTGTCGCCGAGCAGGAGGGCGATCGCCCCGAAGGCGAGCGCCATCGCGAGCGCCCACCCCGCGATCGTCCGCCACGGGTGGCGCGCGCTCGCGCGCGCGAGCCGCTCGGTGGAGAGGAAGCGGCGCACGGCCCGAACCTATCTGCGCGGCCGCTCTCGCCGCGACGCTAGCGTGCGCGGCGGCGGAAGAGGCCTCGCCCTTCGCGCGCCGACGCCTCGGGCGGCGGCTCCTCGCCGAGGGCCCGCGCGGCCGCGCGGACGTCCTCGTCGGTGAGCGTCTGCAGGTCGGAGAGCGTCGGGGCGCCCAGCCCGGCGCGCGCGATCCGGACCGCGTGCTGGTTCAGCGCCTGCTCGAAGAGCGTGCGCGCGAAGCGCGCGTTCCCGAACCCGTGCAGGCGCGGCACCGAGTCGAAGATCGCGGCCAGCGTCTCCTCGGCCCCGGGCTCGAGCGCGTACTCGTGCTCGGCGACGAACTTGCGCGTGATCGCGAGCAGCTCCTCCGTGGAGTAGTCGGGGAACACGATCTCGCGCGCGAAGCGCGAGCGCAGGCCGGGGTTCGAGGCCAGGAAGCGGTACATGAGCTCCGGGTAGCCGGCGACGATCACGATCAGGCGCTCGCGGAAGTCCTCCATCCGCTTGAGGAGCGTCTCGACCGCTTCGGAGCCGAAGTCCAGCCGCTCGTCGCCGGGGCTGAGCGAATACGCCTCGTCCACGAAGAGGACGCCGTCGAGCGCCTGGCGGATGACGCGGTCGGTCTTGATGGCGGTGGAGCCGACCCATTGCCCGACGAGCCCGGCCCGGTCGACCTCGACGAGGTGCCCGCGGCGAAGGAGGCCCATGGCTCGATACATCTCGGCGAGAAGGCGGGCGATCGTGGTCTTGCCGGTCCCGGGGTTGCCGAGGAAGACGAGATGCTGGCTCGTCGCGACCTCTGCGAGCCCGCTCTGCTTGCGCAGCCCCTGCACCTCGAGGAACGCGACCAGCGCGTGCACCTGCTCCTTCACGCTCTCCAGCCCGACGAGCGCGTCCAGCTCGATACGCAGCTCGTCCAGCGTCCGCTGCGGCTCCGGGGCGCGCCGGGGCCCGTTCGGCTGCAGCCGTTCGATCTGCCCCGCGAGCCACTCGCCCTCGGGCCCGCCGGTCTCGCGGAGGCGGTCGCCGAGGCGCGAGAGCGCGCGGCCGGCCTCCTCGAGCGGGTTCAGCGGCACGAGGGGACGGTACCCGGCCGCACGCGTCTTGCACCCTTACTTAGTGTCGCCTAACATGGCGGCCCGGAAGGCAACGACGGGGGAGGACGATGAGGGCGAGGATCCTGGACGAGGCGAACCGGAAGTGGCTCACGCTCGCGGCGGTCGCGTTCGGGCTCTTCATGATCATGCTCGACAACACCGTCGTGAACGTCGCGCTTCCGTCGATCCAGCGCGAGCTTCATATCGGTCTCTCGGAGCTCGAATGGATCGTGACGGGCTACGCGCTCACGTTCGCCGCGCTCATGCTGATCGGCGGCAAGCTCGCGGACCTGCTCGGCCGCCGGCTCGTCTTCGTGGCCGGCATCGCGATCTTCACGGCCGCCTCGCTCGCCTGCGGGCTCGCCTCGAGCGGCGACGTCCTGATCGGTGCCCGCGTGGCGCAGGGCGTCGGCGCGGCGCTCATGAACCCGGCCACCCTCTCCATCATCGCCGCGACGTTCCCGCCCCAGCAGCGCGGGATGGCGATCGGGATCTGGGCGGGGGTGTCCGCCCTCGCGCTCGCCATCGGCCCGCTCGTGGGTGGTCTCATCACGGAGCACGTGAGCTGGAGCTGGATCTTCTTCATCAACGTCCCCGTCGGCGTCGTCGCGATCGCGGCCAGCTTCCTCGTCATTCGCGAGTCGCGCGACGAGTCGGAGGAGCAGCGGCTCGACCTCCCCGGACTCGTCACCTCGAGCATCGGGCTCTTCGCCCTCACGTACGCGCTGATCGAGGCGAACAGCTACGGCTGGGGCTCGACGCGGATCATGGGGGCGTTCGTGGTCGCGGCGGTCGCGCTGGGGGCGTTCATCCTGCTCGAGCGGCACCAGCGCCTGCCCATGCTCGACCTCAGCCTCTTTCGCAGCGGGACGTACGCGGGCGCGAACATCGTCGTCCTCCTCGTCGCGCTCGCGATGTTCGGCGTCTTCTTCTTCGTCTCCCTCTACATGCAGAACGTCCTCGGCTACTCCCCGGTGCAGGCGGGCGCCGCCTTCCTACCGATGACCGTCCTCATCATCCTCGTCGCGCCGATCGCGGGGCGCCTCTCCGATCGGCTCGGCTCCCGCTGGCTCATGACGACCGGGATGACGCTCCTCGGCGTCCAGCTCTTGCTCTTCTCCCGCCTCGGCACCGAGGAGACCTTCTGGTCGCTCTTCCCCGCGCTCGTGATCGGCGGCTTCGGCATGGCTCTCACGATGACGCCGAGCGCGGCCGCTGCCGTCCGCTCCGTCCCGGTGGACAAGTCCGGCGTCGGCTCGGCGGTCCTGAACGCCTTCCGCCAGGTGGGCGGCTCGATGGGGATCGCGCTCATGGGCGCGATCATCGCCCACGCGGCCGCCGGCCGGCGGACGCCCGACGCGTTCATGGACGGGTTCTCGACGGCGCTCGTTGTGGCGGCCGGGATCGCCTTTGCCGGCGCCCTCGTCGCCGCCGCCATGGTGCGGCCGCATCCCGTCCAGGCGGGCCCCCCGGTTCCCGAGGTCGCGTGAGTTCGACCCGGCCGCGGCTCGCGGCGCCCGAGCGCCGCGCGGCGGTCCTCGGCTGTGCCTGCCGCGTCTTCGCCCGCGGGAGCTACCGCGGTACGACGACCGCCGAGATCGCGCGCGAGGCGGGCGTCACGGAGCCGATCCTCTATCGGCACTTCGAGTCCAAGCGCGACCTCTACCTCGCCTGTCTCGAGGAGACCTGGCGGCGGCTCCGGGCCCGCTGGGACGACGCTGTCGCCGCCGAGCCCGATCCCGCCGACTGGATCCGTGCCATCGCCCACGCCTTCTTCGCCGCGGAGCGCGATCGACCGATCGTCTCCATCCTCTGGGTCCAGGCGCTGGCCGAAGCGAGCGAGGACGCGGAGATCCGCCGCTACATGCGCCGGCACATGCGCGAGGTGCACGCGTACGTGGCCGACCTGACGGTGCGAGCACAGGCCGAAGGCGGCGTTCTCCCGGACCGCGACCCGCACGCCGAGGCATGGCTTTTCATCTCCCTCGGCCTCCTCAAGATGATCAGCGGGCGGCTGGGCGGGCTCGTCGAGGACGACTTCCCCGCGATCGTCGCCTCGCGGCGGCGCTGGCTGACCGGCCGCTCCTCCTAGTCGGCGACGGCCCCCGTCCGAGGGATGGGCGTCGCTGGGCGCCCGGCCGACCCATGGCGTATGCCGCTTCCACGCTTCGTTAACGGCGACGACCCGGAGACTTGGGGTCTGCGGCCCACCCTGCCTCCGGGTCGAATCGCCTGGTTCTCGGTCTCCCGCGTCGACCTGGCGTCGTACGACGCGGGCCTTCGGAACTATACGCCCGTTCCGACTTAAGTCAAGCAGGGTTGTGAACGATTATGACGTTCGTATAGTTCACTGAAGAGGAACGCATGCCGCAGCCGCTCCTGACGACCAGAACCCGTACCACCGCATCGCCGCGAGCCACGCTCGGCGATCGCGTGCGCCAGCTCCGCATCAATCGTGGGATCACGCAGACGGAGCTCGCGGGCGAGCGCTTCTCCAAGGAGTACGTGAGCCAGATCGAGCGCGGCAAGACACGCCCGACGGCCGAGACCGTCGCCTGGCTCGCCGAGCGTCTCGGCGTCGACGCGAACTTCCTCCAGCAGGGCGTCTCCTCGAGCGAGCGGGAGCGTGTGGAGAGCGTTCTCGCGCGCGCCGAGGCGGCGCTCGAAGCCCACGACTACGCCGCGGTGCCCGGGATCGTGGCCGAGGTCGCCGGCGACCTCCCGCGGGTCCAGGCGCCGGAGCTCGAGCTCCGCGCGCTTCGCACGGAGGCGTGGTCGCGGATGTACCTCGGGGAGGTGCGCGAGGCCGTCCGACTGCTCGAGCGGGCACGCGTCCTCACCGAGGACCCGGTCTTCTCGGAGGTCGACCGGGCCGACGTCCTCTTCCGGCTCGGGGCGTGCCGCTACAACCTCTCGTCCATCTCGACGGCCGTCAGCCTGCTCACGCAGGCGGTGGAGCTCACCGATGGGTCGCCGCTCCCGTGCGACCGGCTGCGCTCGCTCGCGTTCGAGTGGCGCTCGCGCTGCTACCAGCGCCAGCGCGACTGGGAGGCCGCGCGCGAGGACGTCGAGCGCGCGCTCGAGCTCGCGAAGGGGATCGACGACCGCTACGCCGCGGCGCAGGCGCACTTCCAGGCGTCGCTCGTCGCAGAGCGCCAGGGCCGCTGGGTCCTCGCGCGCTCGCACGCCGAGCACGCCAAGGTGCTCTACGAGGAGATCGCCTACCAGGCGAACGTCGGGAAGCTCCTGAACAACCTCGGCGGCCTCAACTTCCTGCTGGGCAAGCCGGACGAGGCGAAGACGTACCTGAAGGACGCGTTCCGGGTCGCGCTCGACGTGGGCAACGACGTCGACGCGGGCTACGCCGTCTCGTCGCTCGCGCAGGTCCACCTGCGCACGGGCGAGCTCGAGCTGGCCGAGCAGCAGGCGCGCCACGCGCTCGAGCTCCTCGACGAGCGCGAGGATCTCTTCGACGAGATCGGCAACGCCGAGCTCGTCCTCGGGCGCTCGCTCCTCGAGCAGGGCCGTCTGGACGACGCAGGCGCCGTCTTCGCCCGCGCGGAGGCGCACTTCGACCAGCTTTCCTCGGCCAGTCACCGTGCGGCCGCCTGGATCGCCCGAGGCGATCTGGAGGCGCGCCGCGGCAAGGACCGCGAGGCGGCCGACCTGTACCGCCGGGCCGCCGAAGCGCTTCAGGACTTCCACTTCTAGAGAGGGGGTGAACACGCAGATGAAGACGTCCAGGCTCCGCAGCGCCGTCGTGTTCGTGGTTGCGATCCAGGCCGCACTCGTCCTCGCCGCTGCTGCGAACGCGGGGAGCGGCGACAAGGGGGGATCGAGCTCCGGTACCGTCGTCGCGCCCGGCTTCCACCGCGGCGGGTAGCCGGCAGGAAGGGTCCGCTCCACGGCGAAGAGGTTCTCCACTTCCCCGATGGAGCAGCGTCCTTCTCTCCGCCCACTTGCCCCGGTGCTCGCGACGCTTGCCGCTCTCTGGGGAGCGTCTGCGATCCTGATCGCCGGGCAACTCCTGTAACGGGACGTCACAGGAGCAACGGTCTCTCGCCTGCGGCTCGCGGCAACTCTTTCGCGTGCGGCTTGCAGCTTCGACCGGCGCTCTGTAACGTCCCGTTACTTCATTCTGTAAAGCATGAGCGGGAGGGAGCATGGCGGAGAACGGATACGCGAAGGCGGTTCTCGTCTCGACGGACTGGCTCGCCGGGC
>JACVSB010000142.1 GCA_014534155.1 Thermoleophilia bacterium | reverse complement strand
TTCGCTCGGCGATGAACCGCCAGTACGCCAAGCGCCACCGCACGTTCGCGGCCGAGCCGGACGCTGACGCGTTCCCGAACGTCGCCTCGATGTCCTCGGTGAGCGAGACGTCGGGGCTCGCTTCGCCGCCCGCCGCCGCCGCTTGCGGACCCGGCTGGGCCGCGGCCGAGCTCGCGACGCCGAGGGCCGGGTCGCGCAGACCGCTCGCTTTCACGGCTCCCGAGCGCCCCGCCGCGCGACGGCCGGGCACGACGCGGATTGCATCCACGCGGAACGGAACCCGGGCGAGAGACGCGATGTCGAGCTCCTCGGCCCGTTTCGTCGCTCTCAGGGCGACCACGACCTTCTGCCATCTCAGGCGCGGCGCCGTCGCGAACAACCGTGCGCGCCAGCCGCCGCCCGACGTATCGCCGACCGCTCCGCGCACGACCTCGCGTGCGAGCGGGCGGACCGCCAAGATGACGGTGTACGCGCGTCGTGGGACGAGCCCACGAATCGCGTCGACTCGCATGAATTCCCCCGGCGCCAACTCCCGCGAGAACCTCCCGGCGGCGGCGTGACCGGCGATCCATCTGCCGCCGACGAACGCGCTCGCTCCGTCATCCGCGACGAAGGATCGATCCGCGATCGACTGCTGGATCGGAAACACGGGGCCCTCGGTGCCCACCGTTCCCGAGACGACGCCGACGGCGTCCACCCGCACGCCGGCTGAAGAGGCCGGAAGAATCCCGAGGCGCTCGGTCTCCTCCGTCGCCGTCAGCCTCACACGTATCTTCTGCCACGTCGCTCGTGGCGGCGCCGCGAACTCCTTGGAGCCCCAGCCCGCTCCCGTCAGGTCGCCGACGCTGCCGCGGACGACTTCTCGGATCAGCGGGCGGATGCCGAAAACGACCGTATAGGTTTGGCCCGGAACGAGGCCGTTGAGATGCGGGAGCGCGAGCGCCTCACCGGGCGCGAGCTGGCGCGAGAACCTGCCGCTCGCTGCGTCTCCCGAGATCTGGGTCCCTCCAGAGAACCCGCTCGCGCCGTCGTCCGAGACGTAGCTCGGGTTCGCGAACGCGGCAGGCGGAAGGTCGACCGGCGCCCATCCGAGCCCGGTCGCCTGCACGCCGAGGGCGCCGACGAGCGCGACTGCGACTGCGCCGACGGAGAGGGCGAGTGCCCGCAGCCGCCCGGATGCCAGGAGGACGAGCACGGCCAGGGAGGCGACGAGCGCCAGGAGGATGCTGCGAACGACCGTGAGCGCCATGAGGACGAGCGCCGGAACCGTTGCGACCGCCAGGTAGCGAGGAACGGGAACGCGGTGGAGCCAGCGGGCGAGGGCGAAGACGACGAGAAGCGCAAGGTAGATGCCGACGGCGGCGCCCGGGTTGGCGTCCGGTCCGAGACGGCTATCCGGCGCCAGGAAGTAGACGATCCCGTTGACGACGAGGGCACCGAGCCCGCCCAACGCGAGCACCGCGATCAGCAGACGGACTCGCTCGCGGGTGTCCGCAGCGATCGCGACGAGCGGGACGAAGAGCGAGTATTCGACGAGGCCGACGTCCTGGATAACGCCGCCCAATCCGAATTCGGGCAAGCCGCGAAGGGCTGCGACCCCACCGGCGAGCCAGAAGAGGAGCAATGGGACGAGCGGGATCGGTCGGATCCGATCGCGGACGCCGCCGAGGCCGCAGCGCCGGAGGGTCAGCGCGCCGATCGCGAGAAGCGCGATCTCGGTCACGTAGACCTCCACCCCGGGAACGTGGAGCTTCGAGAACGGACGGCCGAAGGCCGCCGTCAGGAGGAGGAGCGCCGACAGGGTGGCCAGGTCGGCGGTCCACCCCGCCTCCGTCCAGTCCGCGCGCGGCTCGAGGCGACGCCGAAGCCGCGGCGCCACCGGCGCGGCCGTCGCGACCGCCTGGTCGGTCACGACTCTCCTGCCGAGTCCCTACCGCCGGGCACGATCGGCCGGTTGAGTCGCTTCCTCGCTCGCTCGGCCGTCCGACGAGTCGGCCCACTGCTCTCGTGTAGCCTCGGTCGGCGTCGTGGCCTCCTCGCTTCGCACCCGCGCGTCGGTTTCCAGCGTGTCACCAGTCGTCGGGAGCCGGGCGAGAACGTGACCGTTCTCCGGCACGGCGTGTGGCACGAGGCGCCATGCTACTTCAGGGGGACGCTGCTCACTCGCGTCAAGAGAACGACGCCAATCGTTTCCCTGCCGCAGGCGCCGGGTCGGCTGTGAAGCAGGTCACCCAGCGGCTTCGCGACGGCCGGATCTCCGTCCTCGACGTGCCCGCCCCCGAGCTTCGGCCCGAGGGCGTGCTGGTCGACGTCCGCGCCAGCCTCCTGAGCGCCGGCACGGAGAGGAAGAAGGTCGCGACCGGGCGCGAGAGCCTGATCGGCAAGGCGCGCGCGCGGCCCGACGAGACACGTCGCGTGCTCGAGAAGGCGCGCCGCGACGGCATCGCCGAGACGGTACGGGCCGTGCGGTCGCAGCTGGAGCAGCCGTCGCCGCTTGGGTATGCGTCCGCCGGGGTCGTCGTCGCCGCCGGCCCGCGCGTGCGCGATCTCGCCCCGGGCGAC
Source organism: Thermoleophilia bacterium (assembly GCA_014534155.1). The sequence goes on along the minus strand of JACVSB010000142.1, from coordinate 2,592 downwards.
CGGGTCGCATGCGGCGGCGGAGGCTACGCCGTCCACGCGGAGATGAACTACGTACCCGGGAACCTCGCGGTCCGCGTTCCCGATGGAGTCGCCTTCGACGAGGCCGCCTTCGCCACGGTGGGCGCGATCGCGCTCCACGGCGTCCGACGGGCGGGGGCCCGCCTCGGTGAGCGCGTGGCGGTCGTCGGCCTCGGGCTCGTCGGGCAGCTCGTCGGACAGATCCTCCGCGCGGCCGCGTGCCGCGTCGTCGGCGTCGACCTTTCGGCCGAGCTCGTCGATCGCGCGCTTGCGACCGGCGGAGCGGACGTCGCGTACGCACGCGAAGCTCTTCGGAGGGAGATCCCGCCGGAAGCGCGCGACTGCGACGCGGTCGTCCTGACGGCGGCGACGCCGTCCTCGGACCCCGTCGAGCTCGGCGCGCGCCTGGCGCGGGACCGGGCACGCGTCGTCGTCCTCGGGGAGGTCGGGCTCGACGTGCCGCGGAACGCCTACTACGAGAAGGAGCTCGCCCTCGTCGCGTCGCGCTCGTACGGCCCCGGCCGCTACGACCGCGAGTACGAGGAGCGCGGCCTCGACTACCCGCTCGGCTACGTCCGGTGGACGGAGCGGCGGAACATGGCCGCCTTCCTCGAGCTCGTCGCCGCCGGGAAGGTCCGCGTCGAGCCGCTCGTCGGCGCCCGGATCCCGGTCGACCAGGCGGGGGAAGCCTACGAGGAGCTGCTCGCGGCCAAGACATCGCCGCTCGGAATCCTCCTCGAGTATCCGGCGCTCGACGAGGCGCCCGCCGCGCCTGCGCCTTCCGCCCCGCCACCCGCGCTCGCGACGCCCCGTGCCGTCGCGGTCGTCGGGGCGGGAAGCTTCGCGACGCGGATCCTCATCCCGGGCCTGCGGGACGCCGGCTTCTCCCTCCGCACGGTCGCGAGCGCGAGCGGCCTCTCGGCGCACGCGGCGGCCGAGCGGTTCGGGTTCAGCCGCGTCACCTCCGTTGAACAGGCGATCGCCGCCCCCGACGTCGGACTCGTCGCGATCGCCACGCGCCATTCGTCGCACGCCGCGCTCGCGTTGCGAGCGCTCCGCGCCGGCAAGGCGGTCTTCGTCGAGAAGCCGCCGTGTCTCACGGCGAGCGAGCTCGCCGAGCTGCGTGCGGCGCGCGCGGAGTCGGGCCGTCTGCTCGCGGTCGGCTTCAATCGCCGCCACGCGCCCGCCGCCCAGGCGCTTCGCCGCTTCCTCGCCGAGCAGCCTGGGCCGGCCGAGATCCTCATACGAGTGAACGCGGGCGCTCTCCCCTCGAACCACTGGCTGAACGACCTCGACGAGGGGGGTGGCCGCCTCCTCGGTGAGGGCTGCCACTTCGTCGACCTGGCCCTCTGGCTCGTCGGCGTACCACCCGAGCGCGTCCTCTGCACGATGCGGGCGGAGCCGGGGGAGCCGCTGCAGGGAGGTCGGTCCTTCACCCTCACCCTCGCGTTCGGCGACGGCTCGCTCGCGACGATCGTCTACGGAGCACGCGGCGCCGACCGGCTCGGCAAAGAGTACGTCGAGGTGCACGCCGGCGGACGCTCGGCCGTGCTCGACGACTTTCGAACCCTGACGATGCACGGCCCGAATCGGCCGCAACGCCGCCACGGCGGCGCGCAGGACAAGGGCCATTCGCGGCAGTTCGTCGCGCTCGGCGAATGGGTCGAGGGGCACGCCGCGCCCGAGCCCGACCCGCTGGATTCGATGACGGCGACTCTCGCCGCTCTCACGTCCGCCGAAAGCGGGGCTGCGGTTCGACTCGACGAGCCAGGGCGGGCCGCCCGGTGACGCATGCCCCCGAAGTGCGCGATCGCGACGACGATGCCGCCGCGACCACCGTGGACGCGAATCGCCGCTTCTACGCCGAGGCCGCGAACCGGTACGACAGCACGGAGGAGTGCGTCGTCGACCCTCGACTCCGCGAGCGGCTCCGCCTCGTCCTCACACGGGCGTTGCGCGAGCTACCGCCGGAGCCGCGCGCTCTCGACGCCTGCGGCGGATCGGGGAACGTCTCCCTCCTCCTCCTCGAGCACGGCATCAGCCCGGTCACCGTCGACGTCTCGCCCGAGATGCTCGCGATCTACGAACGGAAGGCAAGTGTCCGCGGCTGGGCGACCGACACACGCGTCGCGGAAGTCGGCGACTTCCTCGCCGCGACGAGCGAGCGGTGGGATCTGATCGTCTTCTCCTCCGCGCTGCATCACCTCGAGGACTACCGTCGGACGCTCGAGCTCTCCGTCGCCCACCTCGCCCCCGGGGGCATCCTGGTGACGATCTTCGACCCGACGCGGGTCGGGCGACTCGGCGAGAAGCTGAGGCGCCTTGACTACATAGCCCACGTCTTCGTCAAGACCCCCCGCCGCGTCCCGTCGCTCGTGGCGCGCCGTGTCAGGGGGCGACCGCGCGGCGGTGACGAGACCCCTGTCGGCGCCCGGGCCGAGCGTCACGCCCTCGAAGGGGTCGACGACCTCGCCATTCGCGGGACATTCGAGACGGCCGGGCTCGAGATCCTCGTGCACGGTCGGGAGTACGAAGGGCGCTTCGCGCTAACGCGGCTTCTCTTTCGGGCGCTCG
>JACVSB010000070.1 GCA_014534155.1 Thermoleophilia bacterium | reverse complement strand
GGCGGCCGTCGAGGAGCTGACGGCGGCGGGAACGCTCGAGGACTTCACGGCACCGGGCGGAAGCCAGCTCGACCGGGAACTGGCGCAGATCGGCACCGGCCAGCAGGTCGACGCGGAGCTTGCGCGCCTCAAGGGCGAGCTCGGCTCCGGCGAGCCGCAGAAGGAGATCGAGCGGTGATCGTCCGCCTGATGGGTGAAGGGCAGTACCGCGTCGACGACGACCTGCGCGAGCAGCTGAACGCGCTCGACGATTCGGCTGCCGCCGCGCTGGAAGCGGCCGACGAGGCCGAGCTCGACCGTCGCCTCGAGCAGATGTTCGAGCTCGTGCGCCGTAACGGGGAGAAGCTCCCGGACGAGGAGCTGCGCCCCTCGGATGCCACCATCCCGCCGAGCGACATGACGCTCGAGGAGACTCGCGCCCTCATGACGGACGAGGGCTTCATCCCGGATCTCCCAGGCGAGTAGGACGGCTCGGGCCGCGGCCCGGCGCGGAGCCCGCGCCGTTTGCCTAGCTAGCGCCGGCAGTCCGGGCAGTCACACTCGTCGCACCATCCGACGCCCATCGCTCCTCCTCTCGGCGACCGCTCGACCGTAGCGCGCGGGTCGGACGCGAAGCCGGCGCGGGACGTGGATTTCAGTCGTCCAGAGGCGCGTCGAAGAGACCGAGCCAGCGTTCGAGCTCCGGCTCGATGGGGAGCTCGCGCTCGAGCTCGTTCTTCAGGCGAAGCTCCTCCGCGTTGTCCCGGGTCTGATCCTTCCCCGTGGGGATGAAGGGCCAGAAGGTGCCGCGCTTGTAGCCGTAGACGAGGTGCACCGGCCGCTCGCCTCCGCCCTGGAAGCGGAAGATCGCAGCGAGGAGCTGCGCACCGAACCCGCGCGCCTCGAGCTCCGAGCTGACGAGGTGGACTGCCGTGACGAGATCCTCGAAGTCGGGGTCGCGGACGACGAGCCACTGGAAGCCGAACGTGTCGGAGCGGCGCCGGACGGACGACCCGGAGCTCGCGGCCGCGACGCCGAGGAGCTCGTCGATCTCCTGCTCGGCACGCATGAACTCGCCCGCGGAGAGCGGCTTGAACACGACGGCGGCGGCGCCGGAGGAGCGGAGGCCGAGCTCGGCCTCGAGCGTGACGCTTGCGCTCGAGAGGGCGAAGAGCTTGTCCAGCTTGGCGCCGGAGAGCTTCTTGCGCCCGAAGAGGATGTTCCCAAGCCCCACGGCGTGAGCGTAGCGGCACCTCTCGTCGGGCCACGGCCGCGGAGGCATGTCAGGGTCAGACCCCGGCGAGCGCCCGAGGGGCGACCCAACCGTCGAGGACGGTGACCGCCTTGCGGCCGACGACCTACACCGCCGCGGGGCTAGAGCCCCACGGGACGGCCCATCTCCTGCGCGATCCCCGCGAGGCGCGCCAGCCGCTTCTCGAGCGGCGGATGCGTCAGGAACACCTGCCCGACGGACTGCTTCCAGTTCGTGGGCACGATGTAGAAGGCGTTCATCCCCTCCAGCTCGCGCAGATCGCGCTGCGGGATCCGGGTCATCTGGCTCGCGATCTTCTGCAGCGCGCTCATCAGCTGCTCGGGCGCGCCCGTGATCAACGCCGCGCCTCGATCGGCGGCGAACTCGCGGTAGCGCGAGAGGGCGAGGATGAGGATGTAGGAGACGACGTAGGTGACCATCGAGACGAGCATCACGATCAGGAAGACGGGCGGGCCGTTGTCGCGGTTCCTCCCACCGAACATCCCCGCGTACATCGCCATGTGCGTGATGTAGGAGGCGACCATGGAGAAGAAGCTCGCCACGGTCATGATCGCCACGTCCCGGTTCGCGACGTGCGAGAGCTCGTGCGCGAGCACGCCCTCGATCTCGCGCGGCTCGAGCCGGTCCCAGAGACCGCGCGTAACGGCGACCGCCGAGTGCTTCGGGTTGCGGCCCGTGGCAAACGCGTTCGGGACGTCGCTCGGGATGACGGCAACCCGGGGCTTCGGAAGGTCGGCCATCGCGCAGAGCCGGTCGACCATCGCGTGCAGCTCGGGTGCCTGCTCCGGCGTCACGACCTTCGCCCGCGACGCCGCGAGCGCGATCTTGTCGGAGGTGAAGTACTGGATGAAGGCGAGCGCGCCCATGAGGATGAGGGCGAACCCGAGGCCGACCTCGAAGAGCTGGACGAGCACGACGAAGAAGGCGACGTAGAGCGCCCCCAGGAGGAACATGGTCGTGAACATGCGTGTGGAGAGACCGAGATCCCGCCCGTACGCCTTGCGCTTCATCGTCTCCAGAGCTCCTTCCGGGGTCGTCCCGACACCGGAATTCTACCGGCGGGCTCTCCGGCCACCGACGGTTCACGCGCGGACGAGTGGGTAAGATCGCCGCGGTGCGCCGGGCCCTCGTCCTCCTTCTCGTCCTCTTCCCGCTGCTCGTCGCGGCCTGCGGCGGAGGCGAGAACAAGACCACCGCGCCCGAGGGCGTCCAGGGGACGACCGGGGCGGAGGCGACGACCGGCGAAGAGACGATGACCGGCGAAGAGACGACGACGGGCGAGCAGGGCGGCGGCAACGGCAACATCGAAGGCGACCCGGAGGCCGGCAAGGAGGTATTCGCCTCGGCGGGGTGCGGCGGGTGCCATACGCTCCAGGCCGCGGGAACGAGCGGAACGACCGGCCCCAACCTGGACGACGCCCAGCCGAGCTACGAGGAGGCTCGGAAGCAGATCGAGAACGGCGGCGGCGGGATGCCGGCCTTCAAGGATCAGCTCAGCGAGGACGAGATCAAGAACGTAGCCGCGTTCGTCGTCGAGGCGACGACCGGCGGCTAGCCGCCTCGCGCTCCCGGACGACTTCCCGGCCGCGGCCGAGGCCTTTGCCTGCGACCTCGACCGGACGCTGATCGGCGAGGATCTCGTGCTCCGCCCCCGCACGCTGCGCGCGCTCGCGGCCGTGCGTGCCGCGGGAGCGCCGGTCGTCGTTGTGACCGGCCGGATGTTCCGCTCCGTCCGCCCGTACGTCGAGCAGGCCGAGCTGACCGAGCCCGTCGTCTGCTACCAGGGCGCCGTTGTCGCGGATCCGGCCACCGGGGAGTTCCTCCGCCACGAGCCGATCCCGCTCGAGCTCGCGCGCGAAGCGATCGCCGCCGTCGAGGACGAGGGCTTCGGGCTGAACTGCTACGTCGACGACGAGCTCTACGTGGCGACCGCGACCGCGGAAGCGCGCCGCTACGCCGAGTTCCAGCACATCCCGATCCACACCGTCGGCCCCCTCCTCGCCTGGTTGCACGCCCCGCCCACGAAACTCGTCACGATCGGAGACCCGGAGGCGCTCGACGCCCTGGAGCAGCGGCTGAAGGAGCGCTTTCGCGGCCGGCTCTTCATCTCCAAGTCGCTCCCCTACTTCCTCGAGTTCGCGAGCGCCGACGTGACCAAGGGTTCGGGGATGGACTTCGTCGCGCGCCACCTCGGCGTCGACCGCGAGCGGACCGTCGCGTTCGGCGACGGCGAGAACGACCTGGAGCTCCTCGAGTGGGCGGGCTACGCGGTTGCGGTCGCGAACGCCCATTCGTCCGTGCTCGCCGCCGCCGACTTCGTCTGCCCTTCCGTCGAGGCGGAAGGCGCGGCGCAGGTGCTCGAGGCTTACCTGGCGCGCAGCCGCCAGCGAGAGGCGCCCGTAGACTCGTCGGCGTGATCGACGTCAGGGTCGCGCGGGGAGAGCGAGACCGCGTGCGCCGCGCCCTCGAGCGCAAGGGGGCCGCGGCCGAGTTCGAGGCGCTCATGGCGGCCGACGAGGCGTGGCTCGCGCTCGTCCCTCGGGTGGACGAGCTGCGCGCGCGGACGAAGCAGAAGGGACGGCCGACCCCGGAGCAGATCGAAGAGCTGAAGACGGTCAAGGCCGACCTAGGGCGGCTGGAAGCGGAGCTCGCCGCCGCCGAAGCGCAACGCGACGAGCTCCTCGCGCGCGTTCCGAACCCGCCCGACGAGACCGCCCCGGACGGCTTCGCCGAAGAGGACGCCGAGGTCGTTCGCGTCGTCGGCACTCCGCGGGAGTTTCCGTACGAGCCGCGCGACCACCTCCAGCTCGCGCAGATCGACACCGAGCGGGCGGCTCGTGTGGCCGGCTCACGCTTCGCCTACCGCATGGGCTCGGCGGCCCTCCTCGAGCTCGCCCTCTACCGCTTCGGCGTCGAACACCTGACCCGGCGGGGGTTCGTCCCGGTGCTCCCGCCGGTCCTCGTCCGTGAGGAGGCCATGTACGGAACGGGCTTCCTCCCGACCGAGGAGGTCAACCTGTACCGGATCGAGCGCGACGACCTCTACCTCGTCGGAACATCGGAGGTGCCGCTCGCCGCGCTGCACGCGGGCGAGACGATCGCAGCGGACACGCTGCCCCTCCGCTACGCGGGAATCTCGACCTGCTTTCGCCGCGAGGCCGGAGCGGCGGGCAAGGACACGCGCGGCATGTTCCGGGTGCACCAGTTCGACAAGGTGGAGATGTTCGTGTACTGCCGGCCCGAGGACTCGGGCAGGGAGCACGAGCGCCTGCTCTCGATCGAAGAGGAGCTCGTAGGGGCGCTCGAGCTGCCCTACCGCGTGGTCAACGTGGCGGCCGGCGACCTCGGCGCGTCGGCGGCCAAGAAGTACGACATCGAGGCCTGGTTTCCCTCGCAGGGCCGCTACCGCGAGATCACCTCCACCTCCAACACGACCGACTACCAGGCGCGCCGTCTTCGCATCCGCTTCCCCGGCGAGCGCGGCCCGGAGCCGGTGCACACGCTGAACGGCACCGCGGTGACCACGCGCCATGCGCTCGCCGTGCTGGAGAACTTCCAGGACGAGGACGGCTCCGTCGCCGTGCCCCCGGTGCTGGTCGAGCGCGGCGCGCCCGCGCGCGTGCACCGGTAAAGACGGGCATCGCCCGGGCGGCTCCGCCGTACAATCTCCGCCGGGCGGGGTGCCCGAGCGGTCGAAAGGGGCGGTCTTGAAAACCGCTAGGCGTGGTGACACGTCTCGTGGGTTCGAATCCCACCCCCGCCGCCTACGAGGCCGCCGCCTGGCGCGTGTCGCTTCTCGAGCTCGGCGCACCAGTCGATCTCGGCGAGGGATGGGAGGCCGAGGAGGAAGCGAGGGTCGTCTGCCGCATGCCCTTTAGCGGGACGTCCTCATGGAGGTGCGCCTGCGCGATCGAGCAGACGCATTCACAGCGGCGGCGGCGTGCGCGAGCGTTCCGCGTTACCCTCGACGGGGCGGCGGGCGCGGGGCAACGACGTCGGAAAGCGCGGGCGTCGACGTCCTCGCCGGCGGTGGCGGGAACATTCGCTCGCGGGGCGCCGCGGCGAGGGTTCGGGGAGTCGGGGAGTCGGGCGACGTGCTCCAGGGTGGCCGGGGAGCGGATCGCCTCGACGGCCGCCGTGAGGCGGATCTCCTGCTCGGCGGAGCGGGCGCGGGCGTCCTCGCCGGAGGGGGTGGCGCTTCGACGCGGTTTTCTACGCGGCCGGGCATAACTGGGTGCGCCGCCGACCTGCAAGCGACGCCGACGACGGTGCTCGGGAGGGCGACCGGATCGCGCGCGGCGTCGAGAGGCTCGTCGGCAGCCGCGGGGCCGACGAGCTAACCGGCTCGGAGGGACGGGACTACCTGGACGGCTCCGGCGGCGACGAATTTGCGGGGGCGCGGCGGGTTCGACTATCTGTGGGCGGCTTCGGGTCAGACCCGCGTGTTCGGCGCCCTGGCCCGACGTCCTCGTTGCGCGGCGCGCGCGTTCAGCCCGCGGCCTTCGAGGAGAGCCAGCGGGGCGACGGCTTCCACGAAGCCGCCGCCCCGCTGCCGTCACCGAGCCTACGACGGTTGGAGGCGGCGTTACGCCCCGCGCGTCTTGTGCGTCGGCCTGCGCAGGAGTGGAGCCGCCCGTTCCTCGTGCTGGCGCTCTCGGCTCGTTGGAGACTGCGTCCGCGCCGTCGCCGGAGCACACGCAGGATCAACGGCCACGACCCAGGCATCGGGAACCTCGCCGGAACCGCTGAAGTCGATCGCGGATGTGAAGAACGCTCCCGCACCCTGGTTGTTGTCGAAGAGGTACCCGGCGCTTTCGTCCCCGTAGCTCGTCAAGGCTACGACGAACCGCATGCACCTGAGCTGCCCACGCATATCGGCAGTCTGGTTCTTCAAGACGTTGATCTGGCGCTGCAAGCTCGCAAGCTTCGCGTGTAGTTGCGTGTGCGTGTGCGCGCCGGCCGGCGCAGCGATCGTGAGCGAAACCGCCGCAGCTGCCGCCGCCAGGAATCCCTTCTTCATCTCCCCTCCCCTTCTCGAGTGAGAGCCGATCGTCACAAACCCCGTTGACGGTTTCAATAGGCCGTTCGGCCTATTAGGGCCGCTCTCGATCGGTAGCGTTCGCGCCTCGGACTGCGAGTCTCGTCGGGAGCCGCGACCTTGCCCCCAGGCAGCCGATCGACGATCGTCTCCGCGTGTCCTGGTCGGACGCCGCGGAGCTAGCAATCGTCGCGCTCGCGACCGCGAGCCTCGCGCTCTTCGCGTGGGAACGGCGCCGCACGCCGACGAGCGAGGAGCGGGCCGTGGGGACGATCTTCTCGAACCCCTACCTGCGCATCTTCACGATCCTGCTCATGGTCTTCGTCGTCCTCCGCGCGGAGGGCGCTCCGTCGACCCTGACCTGGCTCCCCGCGATCGTCGTGCTGATCGTCGGTACGACGGTCGCCGGGGCGGACTTCATCCTCCTCCTCGTCGCGCTCCTCAAGGAGAACAACGAGTTCGTCCGGGAGTACTACACCTTCGAGCGGGAGAAGTTTCGGGCCCAGATCCAGGCGATCCCGAAACCGAGCGACATCGTGCTCGCGCCGGACGAGCCGCAGACGCGGGAAGCACGGCCTCCGCTGGAGCCGCTACTCGCCGGGCTGGAGTCGATCGGCGCGGTGCCTGCGCGTTCGAGCGGCGCCCCGGCGAACGAGGTGCGCGTGGCGATCGTCTCCACGGGTGCGCCGGACGAGCTGGTCGAGCATCCGGCGCTCGAGGGCCGCGTGGAGCGGACGTACCGGCCGGAGGGAACCGTGGTCAGCGAGGGGGTCGGGCCCGCCGGCGTGGGCTTCGTCGCGGCGCTCGCGCCGACCGCGCGCATCTTCCCGCTGACTGTCTTCAACGAGTCCTTCACCGGCGATGCCGACTGGATCCGGGAAGGCGTCGAGGCGGCGCTCGCCTGGGCCCCGCAGGTCGTCTTCCTCGACTTCGGCGCCAACGAGGCCGTGGCCTCGGTGCGAGACCTCATCCGGCGGGCCGACGACGATGTCCTCTTCGTCGCGCCCGCCGGGAACGAGGGGCAGGGCCGGCCGACCTGGCCAGCGTCCGACGGGCGCGTCCTCGGCGTCGCAGCGGCCACCGCCTCGAAGGCGCTCGCGCCCTTCTCGAACCGAGGCGGCGGCGTGCACCTGGCGGCTCCAGGCGTGGACGTCGTCTCGCTCGTCGGCGTGCACGGCGGGGAGCTCGCCTTCAGCAAGTTGAGCGGAACCTCCATGGCAGCCGGGATCGTCGCAGGACTCGCCGCCCTTGCCCGCTCGCTCGCGCCGGAGCTATCGCCGGACGAGCTCGTGCGCGCGCTCGCGGAGACGGGAGAACCGCTCCGTGGGCACCACTCGATCCGCCTCGTCGACGCCGCGGCCGCCGCCGCGCGGATGACGCCCGCGGCGGCGCCGCCGTAGCGGCTGGGCGGCTACTCGACGGCTAGGCCGCGCGTGCCGGCTCGGCCGATTGCGCCCGCTGCCGCACGGCCGCCACGAGCTCGGCGAGGGTCCCGGCGAGCGCGTCGGCGATCTCTGCGTCGACGAGCCGGCCCTCCTCGTCGAACCGCGTGTGGGCCAGCGTGCAGGCAACCTCGGTCTCGAGGACGCGGGCCCCGATCGCGGCGAGGACCTTGCGAAGCTCGGCCTGCGACCAAACCGCTCCGAACATCCCTGTGGAAGCGCCGACGACGGCCGCGGGCTTGTTC
>JACVSB010000124.1 GCA_014534155.1 Thermoleophilia bacterium | reverse complement strand
GGCGGGCTGGCAAGCGCGGTGGGGCAACGCCGCTTTGAGGCGTTGCGTTTCCCATCCGACCCGGCGAATGTGCAGGTTTCCGTGCTCGCAGGGGACGCGCCGTGGTCGCCGGGCTTCAGCGCCGTCGTCTGACGAAGCGGAATGATCAGAACCGTGCCCGCGCGCTCGCAAGCCTTGTAGACCGGAGTTACGCCGTAGCCCTTGTCGAGCGTTGCCGTTTCCGTCTTCACCCGTTCATGGACCGCTGCAGAAGGTCGTCGGCAAAACCAGCTGCGCTGTGGGCCGTCGGCCAAGGTCTCGTGGAGGTTGGCGCCGAGTAACTCCGGCCGCTCGGCCCCGCCAAGCTGTGCGGGCATGTCGTCCTCTCCGGCCCCGCCAAGTGCGGGCATGTCGTCCTCGCGGACGGGGAGCGGGGCCTAGTGCGTCCGCCCTCTGCCTAGGATCCCATGCGGTGAGCCCCATCCGTCCCACAGTCCAGATCGTTGGCAAACGGCTCGATCCAGAGCATCATCGCCTGCGCGATTTCCTGACGAGGGTCGCGCAGCCGCACGAATGGCTCGAGGCGGGCTCGCCCGACGCCGCACGCGTCCTCGCGGGTCTAGGTCTCGCTGATCCCCCCTTGCCCGTCGTCGTCGACGGGAACGCGGTGTATACGGCGGTGACGGTCGAGCTTCTGGCCGAGGCCTGGCATCACGTCGATCCGCCGAAGCGCTCGAGCTACGACCTCGCAATTATCGGTGCCGGCCCTGCGGGCCTCGCCGCAGCGGTATACGCAGCCTCAGACGGTCTCTCGACGATCGTGCTCGAACGCGACGTCCCCGGCGGGCAGGCATCGCATACGTCTCTGATCGAGAACTTCTTTGGCTTTCCCGACGGCATCGGTGGCGCGGAGCTCGCGCGTCTTGCCGGTCGCCAGGCGGAACAGTTCGGCGCCGAGGTGATGGTGTTCCGCGGTGCGCGCGGCAGCCGCCTGAACGGTGAGGAGGTCGGCGTCGCCCTCGAACTCGACGGCGGCATCGAGATCAGCGCCGCGGTAGTTCTCGCTGCGACCGGCATGGACTGGCGGCGACTCGAGCTCGAAGGCGTCGAGGAGTTGCTCGGCCGCGGCGTGTACTACGGCGCCGGCCGGAGCGAGGCGACGCAGCTCGGCGGTGAGGACGTCGTCGTCGTCGGCGCGGGCAACTCTGCAGGGCAGGCTGTGTTCAATCTCGCCGGTGCCGGCGCACGGGTGGCGATGCTCGTTCGCGGCGACCGGCTCGGCAAGACGATGTCCGCCTATCTCGTCGACCGCATTCAGCGCCACCCGCTGATCGACGTGCGCCTGCGCACGCGGGTTACGGCTCTGCATGGAGACGAGGGGCGCCTAGCGGCGGTCAGCTTCGCCGACGCGGACGGCGAGGAGGAGACGAGGCCGACGCCTGCGCTCTTCATCTGCATCGGCGGCCAGCCTCACACCGGTTGGTGCCCTGACGAGGGCATCCTCACTGACTCGGCCGGCTACATCGTGACCGGCCCCGATCTCCTCGACAACGGGAGGCGACCGGACGGCTGGCAGCTCGACCGGGACCCGCTCGCGCTCGAGACGAGCAGAGCGGGCGTCTTCGCGGCGGGCGACGTCCGCCACGGCTCCACGAAACGCGTTGCCGGCGCCGTTGGGGAGGGGGCGATGGCCGTCGTCCTCTCCTTCCGGCGCCTCGCCGAACTCGGCCTCGCAGCTTAACGAGGTCGTCTCGATCGCGTTGGCTGATTCCGCGCAGTGCGGCCTACGTGGGTACAAAACTGGTACGTCAGGGTCGGGCACACCCGGGCACGAGCGTCCACGGCTAGAGCGGCGAGCTGACCTGATCTGCAGGAAAATGTGCCCGCGGCCAGAGGAGCTGCGCTTCCCGCGTCCGCGGTTCCGGCTACGTCGTCGTCCGGCCGGCCGTCGCGTCGTCGGCGCGGAGGTAGGTGATGACGGCGAGGACGCGACGGTGGTCGTCGGGAGCAGGCCGCAGCCCGAGCTTCAGGAAGATCGCGGTCACGTGCGTCTCGACCGTCTTCGGGCTGAGGAAGAGCTTGCGGCAGATGGCGTGGTTGGAGCGGCCCTCGGCCATGAGCGCGAGCACCTCCCGCTCGCGCGGCGTGAGCTCGGCCAGGGGGCCGTCGGCGGTCGCGCCGCCCATGAGCTGGCTCACGACCTTCGAGTCGATGGCCGTCCCCCCGCGCGCCACGCGCCGCACGGCGTCGAGGAAGTCGTCGAGCTCGAGCACGCGGTCCTTGAGGAGGTAGCCGAACGCTGCCGGGGAATCTCGAAAGAGCGCCAGCGCATGGCGGGCCTCCACGACCTGCGAGAGGAGGAGCAGGGCCACGTCGGGGTGCTTGGCGCGGATCTCCGCCGCCGCGCGCGCGCCTTCGTCGGTGTGCGTCGGCGGCATCCGGACGTCCACGATGGCGACGTCGGGACGCGTCCGCCGGACGGCGGCGTGGAGGCCGTCCGCGTCGCCGACCTGTGCGACGACGTCGAAGCCCGCATCGGAGAGGACGCTCGCGAGCCCTTCCCGGAGGAGGACGGAATCGTCCGCGATCAGGACGCGCACGGGATCTCCGCCGACACGGTGGTGCCCGCGCCGGCCGGACTCGCGACCACGAGCCGCCCTCCCAGCGCCTCCACGCGGTCGGCGAGGCCGCGCAGCCCGGAACCGTCGGCGTCCGCGCCGCCGCGCCCGTCGTCCGCGACGGCGATCGCGACCGCGCCGTCGCGACGGCTCACGGTGAGCGTGGCCGCAGCCGCGCACGCGTGCTTGACGACGTTCGCGAGCGCCTCGCACGCGACGAAGTAGGCCGCGGCCTCCACGTCGGGAGGCAGACGATCCTCGAGGCCGCCGTCCATTCGCATCTCGACGGGGACTGGGCTCCTCACAGCGAGCGAGCGGAGAGCGGGCCCGAGCCCCTGCTCAGCGAGGATCGTGGGGTGGAGGCCGTGCGCGAGCTCGCGGAGGTCGTCGACCGCGCCCCTGAGCTCCTCGACCGCCGAGCCGAGAACTTGCTGGAGCTCGCGGTCCCCCCGGTCCTCATAGCGCCGCTCAGCCGTCCGCAGGGCGAGGGCAAGGGCGAGGAGGCGCTGCTGTGCCCCGTCGTGGAGGTCGCGCTCGATCCGGCGCCGCTCGGCGTCGGCGGCGGCGACGATCCGCGCACGAGACTCGCGGACTGCCGCGAGCTGCGCCTTCACCTCGGCGTGCAGCCGTGCGTTCTCGAGCGCGAGGCTCGCCGCCGCCGCGGCGTCCTGGACGAGTACGCGGTCGTCGGCGAGCGCCTCATCGTGGACGATCGCCGCGATCGGGTCGCCGTTCGTCGAGAGCGGCGTGACGATCCGTGACGGCGAGCCGTCAGCCGGGGACACCGGCTTCCCGGAAGCATCGACGTAGCCCTGCCGCTCGGGCACCCAGTAGACGATCTCGAGCGTGGGATCGCCGAGCGCGCGGGCGAGGACGTCCCGAATCGCCCCGGGGGGCGTCGAGTCGAGCTGCGGGAGGACGTCGGCGAGCGCCGCGTGTGCGAGCCGCGCCCGCAGGAGGCCGACGACGAGCGCGATCGGCAGCGCGACCTGCGCGGCCATCTGCGACCAGAAGAGCCCCTGGCGCGTCGGCTCCGAGTACGTCGCGAACGTCACCGCTGCCTCGAGTACCGCGCGCGTCCCCGCGAGGGCACCGGCCACGAGCACCGGGACGAGGAGGCGGCGTCCGGCCGCGGTCGCGGCCACGAACCGCCGGACGACGAGGGCGACGAAGAGGAGCCCGAGGACGCCGAAGACGACGATCCGGTAGGCGTCCGGGAGCGCGCCCGCAAGCCCGTCGTGCGCGTGGACGAGGAGGAGGCTCTCCGGGCGGCCCGGCGCACCGCAGTCGACGACGCACGCCGAGCGAGCGTCGTAGACGGCGAGGGTCGCGAGCGGGAAGGCGAGGACGAGCACGTAGCCCGCCGCGACGACCGCACGCTCGAGCCGGGTCTGCAGGTTTCCGGTCGGGTAGGCGAGGATCGCGTGCGCGATCAGCACGTTCGAGAGCTCGCCGAGCGAGTAGCCGAGCGTGAAGAGGGCCGAGTCGTCCGCGTACTCCAGGCGCCGAACGAGGAGCGCGAGACCTGCGCCGGCGAGGAGGACGCCGACTCGGCTGGTGGGGCGGCGCGACCAGGCGAGGAGGCCGGAGCCGACGAACGTCCAGCCGACCACGACCTGGGCGCCCGCCTCGAGCGCGTCCTGGCCGTTGTCGCTGGAGAGGATCCGGTAGGCGAGGAGCCCGAGCGCCGCGGCGAATCCGGCCGTCACGGCCGTCCACGTGAGGCGCCGGGTTCGTGCGTCCATTCGCCTAGATCGTCACATAGCGAGCGCGCGACGGCAACGGGGCGAGCCCGGAGTCCTCGCGCATGGAGCCAGGGTTGCCCCCCACCGAAGACCGAAGCGCGCCCCGTCGTCGCCGCGCCCCGGCCGTCCTACCGTCCGGCTACGTGACCAGGTGGAAAGGAGCGACGATGCCGACCACGACCCCGCGCCGCGTGCGCTTCGCGGCTATCCCCCTCCTCCGGCAGCTCGTGCTCTCGCTCGCGGCCCGCGTCCTGACCTCGGATGTGGAGCCGTCGATGCCCGAGGCGCCTCGCCGACGGATGCAGCCGAGCGAACGGCGCGTCCGCGTCAACGACGTCCATTCGCAGCTCAACGAGACGGAGGTCGCCGAGATCGTCGCGGTCGATTCCCTCGACGCGATCCGCGCGGCGATCTCGCGCGCCGCCGAGCGCGACCTGCCGGTCTCGGTCAGCGGCGGCCGGCACGCGATGGGCGGGCAGCAGTTCTGCGCGGACGGCGTCCAGCTCGACACCCGGCCGCTCGCCCGGGTCCTGGACCTCGATCGGGAGGGGGGCACGGTCGAGGTGGAGGCGGGGCTCCAGTGGCCCGAGCTCCTCGCGTACCTGCGCCGTGAACAGGAGGGCGCCAGGTTCGCCTGGACGTTCCGCCAGAAGCAGAGCGGCGCCGACCGCCTCTCGATCGGTGGCGCGGTGTCCGCGAACGCACACGGGCGCGGGCTCGCTTTCAAGCCGTTCGTCGACGACGTCGAGTCGCTCACGCTCGTCGACGCGAAGGGCGACGTCGTCACCTGTAGCAGGACCCAGAACCGCGACCTCTTCCGGCTCGTCGTGGGCGGCTACGGCCTCTTCGGCGTCGTGTATTCGGTCCGTCTGCGCCTCGTGCCCCGCCTCACGTTGGAGCGACTCGTCGAGGTCCGTTCCCTCGATGGCGTGGTCGACGCCTTCGAGCAACGGATCGAGGACCGGTTCCTGTACGGCGACTTCCAGTTCGCGACCGACCCGGGCGACCCCGGCTTTCTCCGCCGCGGGATCTTCTCGTGCTACCGGCCCGTGGCCGTTGACGCGCCGATCCCGGCCGGCCAGCGCGCGCTGTCGCGAGAGGACTGGAAGCAGCTCCTCCTCCTCGCGCACGTCGACAAGGCGAAGGCCTGGGAGCGCTACTCGACGCACTACCTCTCGACCTCGGGCCAGCTCTACGACTCGGACGCGCACCAGCTGACCGAGTACGTCGACGACTACCACGCGTGGCTCGACGCCGTCACCGACGCGCCGGAACGAGCGACGGAGATGATCACGGAGCTCTACCTCCCGCGTGACCGGCTGGCGGACTTCATGCGGGAAGCGGCCCGGGACTTCCGCACGCACGGCGTCGACCTCGTGTACGGGACAGTTCGCCTCATCGAGCGCGACGACGAGTCGTTCCTCGCGTGGGCGCGTGAGCCCTGGGCCTGCGTCATCTTCAACCTGCACGTCGTCCACACGCCGACCGGCCTCGCGAGCGCGGCCGACGCGTTCCGCCGCCTCATCGACCT
>JACVSB010000065.1 GCA_014534155.1 Thermoleophilia bacterium | reverse complement strand
GAATCGCACATGATCGTGCGCGCCGCGTCGGCCGACGCGCTCCTCTCCGTCGAGCCCGGCGAGGGCGAGCTCGCGGCAGGCGAGCTCGTCCGGTACCTGCCGCTCGCCTAGGGGCGGCTGCGGGAACCTCCGTGATGCCGGGCACGCGAAAACCAGCCGGTTTGCAGCTGCACCCGCCGCGACGCTATCCGGACAGGCCCCTAGCTGCCGCCGCCGGCCGCCCGATGCGGCGCGTCGGCACGAACGCGGGCGGCCCGCCGCCTGCGCGCAGCGAGGACGCCCCCACGGATCGCCGCCCGGATCGGCCCTCGACCGCGCTCCTCGCCTCGCAGCGGGTAGGGCGCGTAGCGGCCGAGGGCGAGCGCGCCGACCTGCGCTGCGATCGCGGCCCACGCCACGGAGGCGACGACGAGCGGCGGCGCCACGTAGCCGACGGACGTGAGCGCGAGCAGGTACCACGGCGCGTCGCCCCCCAGGCCCAGCCGTGTCGCGAAGGAGGCGAGGAGGAGGGCCGGGCCGCCCAGCCCGGCGGCGAAGAGGGCGAGGCGGGCGTTCCGGCGCGCGGGAGCGACATCGGCGAGCCAGAGCCACGCGTGCGCTGACGGTAGGAGGAAGAGGAGGGCGTACGGGTTGACCGCGACGACGACGAGCGCCACGAGGGAGAGTGCGAGCAGGGCTGCGAGGTGGCCCGCCACGTCGTCGGCCCGCGCGAGCTCGCGCCGGCGCACGAGGCGCGGGCGCGCCTCGAGCCACCCGACGGCCGAGAGGAGGGCGAGCCCGATCAGGGCGGCAACGGGCCAGTTCCGCGCGACGGGCGAGTCAGGCTCGAGGGGGCGGGAGCCTGCGTTCGGGAGGACGTCGAGGGCGGCGAAGAGCACGAACGCCGCTCCCGCCCAGCCCCAGACGAGGAAGCGGCTCGCGAGCGAGCGAAGCGCGGGCGCAAGCGGGACGTGGCGACGGCGGCAGCGGGCGAAGAGGTCGACCGTGCAGACGAGGAAGGGCGCCAGGGCCGCGAGGAGGAGGAACTGCAGCGTCCAGCCGCTCACCAGCCGGCCGCCAACCGTTACGTACGACTGCGTTCCGCGCGCGAGCTCGGCCGCGTCGTCGATCGCTAGGAGGAGCGCCTGGGACGCGCGGCCGAGCTCGCCGAGGCGGTCGGCGTCGAAGGTCTCGAGCGTGTCCTCGTCGGCGCGCGCCGGACGCTCGCCGCCTGTGCCGAGAGTCACCGCGGGCGTTCCACGCGCGACGAACGGCCCCTGCTCGTGCAGGGTGAAGGGGAACGCGAGGTCGATCAGCTGAGCCAGCGGTGCGGGCCGGGCCGCGCCGGCATCGAGCTCGCGGCGGATGCTCGCATCGGCGGTCGCGAGGAGCGTCGGCGTCGGCGAGCGGGGTGCGTCGCCCGCGAAGGCGAGACGGGCGCGGCCGTGCCCCGCGAGCGCGTCGAGGCTGACCACGGCGATCGGAAAGGCGCGACCACCGATCCGCTCGCGCACGATCTCGGGATGCGCCGCGATCCGCTCGGCGCCGACCGCGCCGTACGCGCCTCCGTCCGTGGAGACGAAGACGAACGTATGCGCCGACCCCGAGATCGCCACGTTGCGCGCGAGCTCGAGGAGCGCCGCGGTTCCGGAGGCGTTGTCGTTCGCACCCGGGCCCCGGCCCGAGTTGTCCCGGTGCGCGATGACGAGGATCGGGTCGGGCGAGCGACCGCGCGCGACCGCGAACACGTTCACGAGACGAACGACGCGTTTCCCGGGGAGGTTTGCCCGGAAGGCGTCGCGGTGTGGCGCGAGGCCGACGTCCCGGAAGCGCGAAGCGACCCACCGGCTGGCCCGGCGGGCGCCGGGCGAGCCGGGCGAGCGGTCGGGGAAACGGCGTGCCAGCCCCGTCGCGAAGGAGACGGCGGTCGTCTGGTCGAAGGAGGGGTCGAGCCGCGGGAGCTCGAGAGGGTGGGGATCGGTGACGGTGAACGCGGCCACGAGGACCGGGACGGCGGCGGCCGTCCAGGCGGCCCGGTAGAGCCGAGCCGACACGGCGCCCCCGCGACGGCGCCCGCGGCGCACCGGCAGCGCGCCGCGCCGGCCCGTCGGCCCCCGCGCCTCGCTCTCTCCGGCCGACGACAGAACAGGGCCGATGGTAGTGGCGCCCTCCCTATCCTGTCCGAAGCATGGCGACAGGGGTCACGATTCTCCTCGTCGACGACGAGGAGTCGATCCAGAAGCTCCTGACCTACCCGCTCGAGCGGGACGGCCACCGCGTCGTGCAGGCGCGCGACGGTGAGGAGGCGCTCGAGCGCTTCCGGGCGGAACGGCCGGACCTCGTCCTCCTGGACCTGGCGCTTCCGAAGCTGGACGGCCTGGAGGTCTGCCGGCGGATCCGGGCCGAGAGCAGCGTCCCGATCCTGATGCTGACCGCGCGCGACGACGAGATCGACAAGGTGCTCGGCCTCGAGATCGGCGCGGACGACTACATCACGAAGCCCTTCTCGATCCGGGAGCTTCGGAGCCGGATCCGGGCGGCCGTCAGGCGCGCCAACCTGCCCCCGGCGGCGGAGCCCGAGGAGGCGATCGAGGCGGACGGGCTCCGCGTCGACATCCCACGCCGGGCGGTCGAGGTGGGCGGCAAGCGGGTTCAGCTCACGTACCTCGAGTTCGAGCTGCTGCGGACCCTCGCTGCGGCACCCGGGCGGGTGTACACCCGGCAGGCCCTCCTCGATCGGCTCTGGGGGGGTGCGGCGTTCCGCGATCCGCGCACGATCGACGTGCACGTGCGCCACCTGCGGGAGAAGATCGAGCGGGACCCGAGCGCGCCGGAGTACATCTTCACGGTGCGGGGCGTCGGATACCGCTTCCGCGAGACCGCGTGACGCGCTTCCCGCGCATGCGCCCGACCCTCGGCGTCAAGCTCGCGCTCGTCCTCGTAGCCGTCGTCCTCGGCTCGCTTGCGATCGTCTACCTGCTGGTCGTGCCCCGTCTCGAGCACCGGCTCGTCGCGGCCAAGCAGGACGAGCTGGCGCGGGCGCTTACGCCGCTCCTTCGCGACCTTGGCGCGACGCGGAACTCGATCCAGCGCCAGGACGTCGTGACAGCGCACGCCGCCGCTCTGAACGCGCGCGTTGTCCTCTACGACCGCTACTCGAGCGTGCGGCTGCGCCCGATCAACGACTCCCTCTTCTTCGGCGGCGAGGAGGACATCGGCGGCGACCCCGTGGCGCGCCAGGCTGCCGGCGAGGAGCACCCGGTCGCCGGGCGCGTGACGCGGGACGAAAACGACTTCGCGGAGGTAGCCGTCTCGATCCCCTCGGGCTACGTCGTCCTCCTCTCCGCTCCGCTCGACGACGCGATCGCCGACGTCCAACTCGTGCGCCGCAGCATGGTGGTCGCGGGCCTCGTAGCGCTCGGCGTGGCCGCGGCAGCGGCCTACGCTGCCGCGCTCGGGCTGACCCGTCGCCTGCGCCGCCTCGAGGCCGCCGCCGACCGCATCGCCGCCGGCGGCTTCGACGCGCCGATCGAGGTCCGCGGCGAGGACGAGATCAGCGAGCTTGCCCGCGCGTTCGACGCGATGCGCGTGCACCTCGCGGACGTCGACCGGGTGCGCCGCGAGTTCATCGCCAACGCCTCGCACGAGCTCCGCACGCCGATCTTCTCGCTCGGCGGCTTCCTCGAGCTCCTCGCGGAGGAGGATCTCGACGCCGAGACGCGGCGCGAGTTCCTGGCCGAGACGCGGGCGCAGGTCGAGCGCCTGACGCGCCTCGCGACCGACCTCCTCGATCTCTCGCGCCTCGACGCAGGCCAGCTGAGCGTCGAGGACGGCGAGGCCGACCTCGCCGAGGCGGCGCGCACGGTGGTGGAGGAGTTCCGGGCCGTCGCCGACGCCACCGCGCACCCGCTTCACGTGAAAACGAGCGAGCCCGCGCTTGCGTCCGGGGATCACGAGCGCGTCGTCCAGATCGCCCGGATCCTCGTCGAGAACGCCTTGAGGCACACGGAGCCCGCGACGCCGATCGCGGTCCTCGCCGCTGCGAGCGACGGCCGGGCGACCCTCGCCGTGCGCGACGAGGGCGCCGGCATCGCGCCCGAGGAGCAGGAGCGGATCTTTCAGCGCTTCTACCGCACCGGGGGCGGAAAGACGTCCGGAAGCGGCCTCGGTCTCGCCATCGCGCGCGAGCTTGCGACGCGGATGGGGGGAGCGCTGCGCGTCTCCTCGCGACCCGGCGAAACGACATTCACGCTCGAGCTCCCGAGCCTCGAGCCGATTTCACGGGAAAATGGCCGGTCGCCCCGCGCCGCGCCCGCCCCGCGCGCCGCGTAGCCGTTCCCCCGCGACTACGCTGTCGGCGGTGCGTTCCTCGGCCGTCGCCGTCGTCGCCCTCGTCTGTGCGTTCCTCGGCGGGACGGGGGCCCTCCTCGTGGGCAAGGCGACGGGCTGGGTCGGTGGCGGGACGGGCACCGTCGTCGTGCGTGAGCGGGCCAACGGGGCGGTCCCGGCCGCGCGGATCGAGACCGGCGCCCAGGCGAAGCCGCTCCCGGGAAACGACTTCGACCCGGCCACCATCTACCGCGAGCGAGCAGCGGGTGTCGTGACCGTGATCTCGCTCTTCGGCGACCACGCCGCGAGTGGCCGCGGCGAGGCCGCACAGGGCTCCGGGTTCGTCGTCTCGGACGAGGGTTACATCCTCACGAACTCGCACGTCATCACCGACGCCGGCGAGCGCACCGCCGGCGAGACGCCGAAGCCCGCCTCGCAGGTCTACGTCGAGTTTCGGGACGGCGACCGGGCGGAGGCGAAGATCGTCGGTTGGGACCTCTACGACGACGTCGGAGTCCTCAAGGTGGCCGCCGGCGCTCGCCGCCTGCGCCCGGTTCCGCTCGGCGACTCGACGTCGGTCGTGGTCGGCGAGCCCGTGGCCGCGATCGGAAGCCCGTTCGGGCAGATCAACTCGCTGAGCGTCGGCGTGGTCGCCGCGACCGAGCGTTCGATCGACTCGCTGACCTCCCGCTACAGCCTCGTGGACGCGATCCAGACGGACGCTCCCATCAACCGCGGGAACTCCGGCGGGCCGCTCCTGGACGCGCGCGGGCGTGCCATCGGGGTGAACGCCCAGATCCGCAGCGAGTCGGGCACGGCCGAGGGTGTCGGCTTCGCCGTCCCCATCAACTCGGCCGTGCGCTCGATGGAGCAGCTCGTCCGTGACGGAAGGGTTCGCTACGCCTGGGTCGGCGTCTCGACGCGCACGATCACGCCCTCGCTCGCCCGCCTCTTCGGCTTCGGCGCGCGGCGTGGAGCGGCGATCCAGTCCATCGTCGAGGGCAGCCCGGCCGAGGCGGCCGGCTTGCGTGCAGGCCGCGAGCAGAAGTCGTTCGCGGGGCTCCTCGTCACGGTCGGTGGCGACGTGGTCGTCGCGATCGACGGCGACCGCGTCGAGGACGCGGAGGACGTCGTGCGGGCCGTAACGCGACGCCTTCCGGGCGAGACCGCCCGCTTCACGGTCGTGCGCGGCGCCCGGCGGCTGACCGTGGACGTGAAGCTTGCCGAGCGGCCGGCGAACCCGCCGCCCGTCCAGTAGCAGCCGGGGCGCGCGCTACCCTCGCCGGGAGTGCAGCGGCACCCGCGTCGCGACGCCGTCGTCCTGGGCGACAACCTCCCCGTCCTGCGCGGCTTCGCCGACGGGGCGTTCCAGCTCGTCTACGCGGACCCGCCTTTCAACACGGGGCGAACGCAAACCCGCAGGACGGTCCGCGTCGAGGCTGCGTCGGACGGCGAGCGTGTCGGGTTCGGGGGACGCCGGTACCGCGCCCGCCTGCTGCGCGAGTCCTCGTACCCCGACGCCTTCGACGACTACCTCGGCTTCCTCGAGCCGCGCCTGCGCGAGATGCACCGCGTGCTCGCCCGGACGGGGACGCTCTACCTCCATCTGGACTACCGCGAGGCGCACGCCGTCAAGCTCCTGCTGGACGAGATCTTCGGCCCCGAGGCGTTTCTGAACGAGATCGTGTGGGCGTACGACTACGGGGCGCGCACGCGCCGGCGCTGGCCGGCGAAGCACGACACGATCCTCGTCTACGTGAAGGACGTGCGGGCCTACCACTTCGATGGGGAAGCGGTGGAGCGCGAGCCCTACATGGCGCCGGGCCTCGTCGGCCCCGAGAAGGCGGCGCGGGGGAAGCTCCCGACCGACGTCTGGTGGCACACGATCGTCTCCCCGACCGGCTCCGAGAAGACGGGCTACCCGACGCAGAAGCCGGAACGGCTCCTCGGGCGAATGGTCGACGCGTCCACGCAGCCCGGCGACTGGTGCCTGGATCCCTTTGCGGGCAGCGGAACGCTTGGCGCCGTCGCAAGAACCCGGGAGCGACACTTCGTGCTGATCGACACCAACCCCGAGGCGGTTCGCGTCGCGCGGTCACGACTCGCCGCGCACACCGGGCGCGCGTCCGTGTCGAGGACGAGACGGATCTGCGTCGAAGGTGCGTAGCTTGCGGAAGCTAGCGTCCAGTTTCGGTACCCCTTTCCGGGGAATAGGGTCGAGCGCACGCGAGTCCGAAGAGAAACGAGCGGGACATGAACGAGATGGATGACCCCGGCGTCGTGGCGCTCTCGATACCAGCCAAGGCGGAGTACATCGCGCTCTGTCGCCTTGCCCTCACCGGGCTCGCGCAGGTGCGGGGCTTCGAGCCGGAAACGCTCGCCGACCTCAAGCTCGCGCTCACGGAAGCGTGCTCGAACTCGATCCGGCACGCCTACGACGACGACCGGGCGGGTGTCGTCGACGTTCGCTACGAGCTGAGCGGCGCGAAGCTCGCGGTCGAGGTCGCGGACGAGGGGACGGGCTTCGACGCGGACGCCCCGTCCGACGCCGACGCAGCCATGGACGAGGGCGGGCTGGGGATCGCGATCATCCGCGCCCTCACGGACGAGCTCGCGATCGAGTCCCACGAGCGGGGCTCGCGCCTGCGCTTCGTCAAGTACCTCGATTGACCAGCCCCAGACCAGAGCTAATCTCGCCGCCGTGCAGCTTCAACACGTAAACGTCGGCCACAAGGCCCTTGCCGACTACGCGACGATCGCGAGTCGCGGCCTCATGGACCAGATCCGGATGCTCGCGGAGCCGCTGGCCGGCAAGCGCGTCCTGCACCTCTCCGCCACCGCGTTCGGCGGGGGGGTGGCCGAGATCCTCTACGCGCTCGTGCCGCTCATGCGCGACGCGGGCGTCGAGACGGAGTGGCGCGTCATCTTCGGCCAAGACGAGTTCTTCGACGTCACGAAGACCATCCACAACGCCCTTCAGGGGTCCGAGCGCGGGCTGACGCCGGCGCAGGAGGACGTCTTCCGCGCCTACAACCGGGCGAACGGTGAGGCGCTCGACGGGGAGTGGGACTTCGTGGTCGTGCACGACCCCCAGCCGGCCGGGATGATCGAGGTGGCCCGGCGCGCGGCCCCGCACTGGATCTGGCGCTGCCACATCGACCTTTCCACCCCGAATCCGAGCGTTCTCCGCTTCTTGACCCCCATGCTGGAGCGTTACGACGCGGCGGTCTTCCACCGGCGCGCGTACGTGCCGGCGGGAGTCTCGCTTCCCCCCTCCTACATCTGGCCACCGGCGATCGACCCGCTGGCGCCGAAGAACATGGCCCTCTCGCCCGAGGATGCGGCGTACATCCTCGACCAGTTCGGGATCGACGTCGAGCGCCCGCTCGTGACGCAGGTCTCGCGCTTCGACCCGTGGAAGGATCCGGTGGGCGTCATCGAGGCGTGGCGGCTCCTGCGCCGGCGCCACCCCGAAGTCCAGCTCGCGCTCGTCGGCTCGATGGCGCACGACGACCCGGAGGGCTGGGACCTCTACACGCGGACGGTCGAGGCGGCCGACGGCGACCCCGACATCTACATCCTCTCCAACCTGAACAACGTCGGCTCGGTGGAGGTCAACGCCTTCCAGGTCCACTCGGCGGCCGTGCTCCAGAAGTCGATCCGGGAGGGCTTCGGTC
The DNA here is from genome assembly GCA_014534155.1 of Thermoleophilia bacterium. Next base: position 186 of record JACVSB010000065.1, on the reverse strand, counting down.
TCACCGTCAGCGAGGCGCTCTGGAAGGCGCGCCCGACGATCGCCGGCCGCGTCGGCGGCATCGTCGACCAGATCACAGACGGGGAGACGGGCTGGCTCGTCGGGTCGCCGTCGGAGTGCGCGGCCGCCTGCGTGGAGGTGCTGTCGGAGCCGGCGGAGGCTCGGCGACGCGCGCTCGGCGGCAAGG
>JACVSB010000026.1 GCA_014534155.1 Thermoleophilia bacterium | reverse complement strand
GCTCGTCGCCACGCTGGGAAACTTCGCCACCAAGCTTCTCTCGGGGAAGCCGCACGGGATCACGCGCGTCCACGGTGCGCCCCAGGAGGCGCGCGTGGGTGGGCGAAGCGTGACGCTGTACCCCCTCTACCATCCGGCCGCCGCGCTCTACACCCCCGCGATGTTGCGGACGCTCGAGGAGGACTTCCGGCGGATTCCGACGCTCCTCGCCCGCGCGGCTCCCGAGCCGGCGCCCGTGATTCCGCTCGCCCCGCGCCCCCGCGAAGCGGTGCCCGCCGGCCTGCAGGAGCAGCTCGGGCTCTTCTAGGCCTCTACGCTCTCGCCATGCGGGAGATCGTCTCCTCCTCGCCTGGCGAGACGGAGCGAATCGCAGCGGAGCTGGCCGGCGATCTCGAGGTCGGCGACGTCGTCACCGTGGCGGGCGAGCTGGGCGCGGGAAAGACGACGTTCGTCCGCGGCGCCTGCCGCGCCCTCGGCGTCCGTGGCCCGATCACGAGCCCGACGTATGCGCTCGCGCACCGCTACGAGGGGCGCGTCGCCGTCTCGCACCTCGACCTCTACCGCCTGGACGCCCTGGCCGAGAGCGACTGGGCGGACCTGGAGCCGTACTTCGACGGCGCGGTCGCGTTCGTCGAGTGGCCGGAGCGGGCGGCGCGCGTCCTTCCGCGCGCCCGCCGGCGCGTACGGTTGCGACTCCTCGGCCCCGACCGTAGACTGATCGAGGTCGAGGAAGAGGGAAAAGCGCTGCAAAACCACCCTTTCCCCGGGTGCTGACGCTCGCGTTCGATACGGCGACCGAGACGGCGAGCGCCGCGCTCGTCCGGGACGGCGAGGTCCTCGGCGAACGCCCGTCTCGCCCGGTCCGGATCCTCGCGGAGGTGGAGGAGCTCCTGCGCGAGACGGACGTCGCGCGCGACGAGATCGAGGGCCTCGTCGTGGGCACCGGACCCGGGAGCTACACCGGCCTACGCATCGGCCTCGTGACCGCGCGGACCCTCGCGCTCGCGCTCGGCCTCGACGTCGCCGGCGTCTCCACGCTCGACGCGCTCGCTGCGGGCGCACCCGGGTCAGTGCCCGTGCTTGACGCCCGCCGAGGCGAGGTCTTCACGCGACGCGACGAGCCGGCCGTCCTTCCGCCCCGCGAGCTGGACGTCGAGGCGGGCCGCACCTACGTCGGCGACGGGGCGGTGCGCTACCGGGCCGAGATCGAAGGACGCGGCGGTGTCGTCCCCCCCGACGGCGACGACGTGCACGTGCCCTGGGCGCGCCACCACGCGCGCCTCGCGGCGGAGTTCGGGCCGGCCGAGCTCGTCCAGCCGCTCTACCTCCGGGTTCCCGACGCGGAGCTCGCGCGGCGCGAGGGCAGACTGCGGGTATGAGGATCGAGCTTCGCCGGCTGTCGCTCTCCGACCTGGACGAGGTGGAGCGGATCGAGCGCTCCGCCTACCCCACACCCTGGTCTCGCTCGATGTTCGCGGGCGAGCTCGCGAAGCCGTCGTCCATCTCGACGGGCGCCTTCGACGGCGACGCCGGCGACCGGCTCGTCGGGTACCTGATCATCTCGCGCTACGTCGACGCCTGGCACATCATGAACGTCGCCGTCGCGCCTGCCTACCGGCGGCGCGGGATCGCGAAGCGGCTTCTCGAGGAGCTCTTCCGGCTCACTGAGGGCGACGCTAAGCGCGGGTACACGCTCGAGGTGCGTGTCTCGAACGCAACCGCGATCGGTCTCTACGAGCGCCTGGGGTTCCAGGCGACGGGCCTCCGGCGCGCTTACTACACCGACAACCGCGAGGACGCGCTGATCATGTGGAAGGATCCCGTTCCCGGCGCGGTCGCCGCGAAGGCGCGCTAGGCGTCGCGGCACGGGCTACCTTCTGCCGGTGACCGAGCAGCGGGAGCCGATCCTCGCGCTCGAGACCTCGTGTGACGAGACGGCTGCGGCGCTCGTCAGCGAGCGAGGCGAGATCCTCGCGAACGTCGTCGCCTCCCAGGCGGCCCTGCACGCATCGTACGGCGGCGTCGTCCCCGAGGTCGCGTCCCGACGGCATCTCGAGCTGGTCGCGCCGGTCGTACGCGACGCGCTCGCGCGGGCGGGCGCGTCGCTCGCCGACGTGGAGAGGGTCGCCGTCACGCGCGGCCCCGGGCTGATCGGCGCGCTGCTCGTCGGCGTCTCGGCGGCGAAGGCCCTCGCCTGGTCGCACCGCCTGCCGCTCGTTCCCGTCGACCACCTGCACGGGCACGTGGCCGCCCTCTACCTGGAGCCCGACGCGGTCGATCCGCCCTTCCTCTGCCTGCTCGCCACGGGCGGCCATACGCTCCTCCTCGACGTTCGGGACCGCTCGGGGTACCACGTCGTCGGCTCCACGCTGGACGACGCGGCCGGCGAGGCGTTCGACAAGGGCGCGCGCCTGCTCGGGCTCGGCTACCCCGGCGGCGCCGCCCTCGACCGCCTCGCGCGCGCGGGGGACCCGGAGGCGTTCTCGTTCCCCGTCGCGCGCGTCGACGGCTTCGACTTCTCCTTCTCCGGGCTGAAGACCGCGCTCGTCTACGCCGTCTCCGCGCTCGGGGAGGCGGAGCTCGACCGGCGCCGCGCCGACCTCGCCGCTTCGTACCAGCGCGCGATCGTGAGGGCTCTCGTAGGGCGGACACGCGCCGCGGCGGCCGCCCTCGCGGCCGACCGGATCGCCGTCGTCGGGGGCGTCGCGGCGAACTCCGAGCTGCGCGAGGCGCTTCGCGAGGCGGCCCTGGCGCCGCTCGCGCTCTGCACGGACAACGCGGCGATGATCGCGTCGGCCGCCCGCTTCACGCGCCCGATCGCGTTCCCCGACTATCTTGCCCTCGATGCGTACGCCTCGGCGGGCTAGCGGCGCGCCAGCGCTCGCGCGGGCGGGCCTGCTCGCCCTCGTAGCCCTCGCGGCCGCCCTCCTCGCCCTCGCGGGCCCGGTTCGCGGCGCGGGCGACGGGGTGCGCGAGAGCGCGCTCGCCGCGTGGAACGCGGTGTTCGGCGAGCGCCCCGCGCCGGCCGGAGGCCAGCGGATGATCGTCGTCCTGCGCGCTCCCTCGCTCGCGGATCAGATGGCGGCGGCGGAGACCGAGCCGACGAGCGAGGACGAGCGGCGCTGGGTCGCGGAGGCGGACGCCGGCCAGCGGGTCCTCCTCCAGCAGCTCGCCGACCGCGGGCTCACCCTGCGCCGCGAGCGCGTCTTCACGAAGACGCTGAACGGGTTCTCCGCGGTGGTCGACGCGCGCGCGCAGGCCGAGCTCGAGCGGCGCGGCGAGGTGGCCGGCGTCTACCCCGTTCGGACGGTTTACCCGGCGTCGATCGCCTCGCGCGCCCTCACGGGGCCCGAGTTTCGCGCGGGCGCAGGGCGGCGGCCCGAGGGGGGCTTGCCAGGCTTCGACGGCTCCGGCATCACCATCGCCCTCCTGGACAGCGGCGTCGATCTCGAGCATCCCTACCTGAACGGACGCGTGCTGCGGGGCGTCGACCTCGTGGACAGGGACGGCCGCGCCATCGCCGAGCGCAAGCCGGACGACCCGACGCGGGTCGAGTCGCACGGGACGCGCATGGCCGGGATACTCGTCGGGGCCGGCGGTCCCGGGCGCCTGGGGGGGATCGCGCCGGGCGCGCGCGTCCTTCCGCTCCGCGTCCTCGGCTGGGAGCGAAGCGCGGACGGGACGTGGGCGCTCCTCGGGCGCGGCGACGTCCTGCTCGCGGGCTTCGAGCGTGCGGTCGACCCCGACGGGGACGGCGACGTCGGCGACCGCGCAGCCGTCACGCTTGCGCCCGTCGTGGAGCCCTACGCCTCGGTCCCGGACAGCCCCGAGGCGCGCGCCGTCGCGGGCGCGACGCGGCTCGGCACGCTCGTCGTCGCGCCGGCCGGAAACGACGGCCGCGGGGCGCGCGCGTTCGGCACCGTGGGAGCGCCGGGCGGGGCGCCGTCGGCCCTCACGGCGGGCGCGCTCGATACGCGCCGCGAGACGCTGGCCGCGCGCACTGTCGTGCGGGCGGGCGGCAACGTGGTCGTGGACGACGCAGCACCGCTCGTCGGCGCGGTTCGGCCGCGAGGAGAGCTCCCGGTCACGGCGCTTCTCGGCCCGAGCCTCGCCGATCCTTCCCGACGGCGCGAGGTCGCGGCGGACGGGTCGGCGCTCGCCGACCTCTTCGACCCCGCCGGCGTCAGCCGTGTCGCCGGCCGTGCGGTGATCGTCTCGGGAGCGTCGCGCTCGCTCGAGACCAAGGTGCGAAACGCCGCCACGGCGGGTGCTGCCGCCGTCCTCGTCCACGGCGGCCCGATCCTCGCCGGCTCGCTCGACCTCGACGAGACGACCGCGGTGCCCGTCGTCGCGCTCGCCGCGGACGCCGCGCACGCGGCACTGGACGCGCTCGTGCGCGGCGAGCCCGTCTCCATCGCGTTCCGCGGCGTGCGCGCCGGGACGAATGCCGGCGTGGGCCGCGTAGCCGTCTTCTCCTCCGGCGGCGTCGCCTTCGGCGGTCACGTGAAGCCGGACGTTCTCGCCGCGGGGGTGGGCCTCGCGACCGCGGATGCAGGAGCGACCGCGGACGGGAGCCCGCGCTACGCGACGGCGACGGGATCGAGCGTCGCTGCCGCCGTGACGGCGGCGTCCGCAGCAGTGCTCGTGCAGGCGCGACCGGGACTCTCGGTGGGCGAGCTTCGCAGCCTCCTCGTCGGCACGGCGGTCCAGCTCGTCCGTGAGGGGAGGCCAGACCCCGTCACCGTCCAGGGGGCGGGCGTCGTCGATCCGGGCGCCGCCGCGGCCGCCGAGGTCGCGGTCGAGCCCATGACGCTCGCCTTCGGGCGCGCGGGCGGCGACGGGTGGCAGGTGACACAGACGGTCACCTTGCGGAACCTCTCGAGACGCCGCCTCGAGATCGGGCTTGGGATCACCCGCGACACCTGGGGGAAGCCCGACCTCTCCTTCTCGGCCTCCCCGGCGAACGTGTCGCTTGCGCCCGGCGCCTCGGCGCCGGTCGTGCTCGTCGTCTCCGGGGCCGCGCCGCTCTCGGGTGCAGCGGGCGGGTCGTTCGTCGTCTCGCCCGCGGGCTCGCGGCCGCTCCGCGTGCCCTGGGCCGTGAGCTTCCGCTCCGGGCGACCGGAACCGCTCCTCGCCGCGGTGGCGCTCTCGCACGAGCGCTTCCGGGCGTCGGATGCAGCTCCGGTCGTCCTCGCCTTCCGCGTCGGCCGCGTGGCCGAGAGCGAGGCGGGACGCAGCGTCGAGCCCGTGCAGCTGCTCGTGGCCGAGCTCTGGGCCGACGGGGGACGGAAGCTCGGCGTCCTGACGCGCCTCCACGACCTTCTTCCAGGCCGCTACGCACTCGGCCTCACCGGCCGCGGGCCCCGCGGGAACGAGCTTCGCCGGGGCCGGTACGTCCTGCGCCTGCTCGCGTACCCCGTCGCCGGCGACGCGGGAGCAGAAGCGACGACGGTCGACGTCCCGTTTACGATCCTCGGTAAGCGATGAGGAGGCGCCCGTGACGGCGGTCGAGGCTCCGTCCGCGTTCGTTCAGGAGGACCCCTGGGAGATGGCCCGCGAGCAGCTTCGGCGGGTCGGCCCGCTCGTCGAGCTGGACGAGAACATGCTCTCCGTCCTCCTCGAGTGCAAGAAGGCCGTCGAAGTATCCGTCCCCACCCGGATGGACGACGGCGCCGTCCACGTCTTCACGGCGTACCGCGTCGTCCACAACGTCGCCCGTGGCCCCTCTAAGGGCGGCATCCGCTACCACCCGGCCGTGACACTCGAGGAGACGAAGGCGCTGGCCATGTGGATGACGTGGAAGTGCGCCCTCATGGGGCTTCCGTTCGGGGGAGCGAAGGGCGGCGTCGTCTGCAACCCAAAGCTCCTCTCCTCCGGCGAGCTCGAGCGGATGACGCGCCGCTACACGACGGAGATCATCAACCAGATCGGGCCGGAGGTCGACATCCCTGCGCCGGACATCGGGACGAGCCCCCAGGTGATGGCCTGGATCTTCGACACGTACTCGATGAACAAGGGCTACTCGGTGCTCGGCGTCGTCACCGGGAAGCCGCTCCACGTGGGCGGCTCCGTCGGGCGCGAATACGCGACGGCACGAGGCGCCGGCTTCTGTGTGCGGGAAGCGCTCGCGAGCCGCGGCGAGACGATCGACGGTGCGCGCATCGTCGTCCAGGGCTTCGGGAACGTGGGTCGGAACCTGGCCAGGCTGCTCGGCGAGCGCGGTGCCACCATCGTCGGCCTCTCGGACTCGTCCGGCGGCATCTACAATCCGCGCGGCCTCGACGTGGCCGCGGCGCTCGCCCACAAGCTCGATGCGGGCGAGCTCGCCGGGTTCCCCGGCAGCGACACGATCACGAACGACGAGCTCCTCGTGCTCGAGTGCGACGTGCTCGCCCCGTGCGCCCTCGAGCAGGTGATCACGAGCGAGAACGCGGCCGACGTGAGGGCCGCCATCGTCTGCGAGGGGGCGAACGGGCCGGTCACGCTGGAGGCAGATGACATCCTCGCCGAGCGCGGCATCCTCGTCCTCCCGGACGTACTTGCGAATGCAGGCGGCGTAGTCGTCTCCTACTTCGAGTGGGTGCAGGGGCTCCAGGAGTACTTCTGGAAGGAAGACGAGGTGAACGCGCGACTGAACAACATCGTCACGCGCGCGTTCGCAGAGACCTGGCACAAGCACGAGAGCGCGGGCACGACGATGCGCGAGGCCGCGTACACGATCGCCGTGGGCCGGGTTGCCGAGGCGACCGAGACGCGCGGGCTCTATCCGTAGGCACCGCCTCACGCTCTACGTCGCCGAGGGATGCCACCTCTGCGACAGCGCGAGGCGCGTCGTCGCGCAGGTCGGCGCCGAGCTTCCCTTCGAGCTCGAGGAGGTCGAGATCACCGGGGACGAGGCGCTCGAGCGCCGCTATCGTGAGCGCATCCCGGTCCTCGCGATCGACGGCGAGGACGCGTTCACGTACTTCGTCCACCCGGACGCGCTTCGTAGCCGGCTCGGCGGCGGTCACGCGGGTGGATTCCGTCGAGCGAACGATCTTTAGCGCCGGTTAACGCTGTGCGCGAAACCGGCTCTCGGTATGCTCCCGTGCATGTCCTCTCAGCTGGCCGCAATGACGTCGGGTAGCGCGGATCCGTCCGGCGGCGAGCGGCTGACAGTCGGCGTCGCCGCCCGGCTCAGCCAGTACCTGCGCGTGCTCACGCAGGCGCGGAAGATGGGCAAGGAGCGGATCTCGTCCCAGGAGATCAGCGACTACACGAACGTGAACGCGACGCAGATTCGCCGTGACCTCTCCGGCTTCGGCAAGTTCGGCAAGCGCGGCGTCGGCTACAACATCGACGCCCTCGCCGCTGAGATCCGGAAGATCCTGCGGACGCAGGGCCAGCACAACATCGCGCTCTTCGGCGCGGGCCGGCTGGGCCAGGCGATCGCCAACTCGACCGTGTTCGCGGACCACGGCTTCAACATCGCTGCCGCCTTCGACACCGACCCCGAGAAGGTCGGCAACGCGCTCGACGGCGTCCAGGTGCTCGACTACGGGGCACTCGGCGAGAACATCCGCGACAAGAGCATCATCGTCGCCGTCCTCGCCGTCCCCCAGGAGGCGGCGCAGCAGGTCGCGGACGACGTCGTCCGGGCCGGCGTGAAGATCATCTTCAACTACACCGACGCGCTCCTGAACGTCCCGTCTGACGTGACGGTGCACACGACGAGCCCCGCGGTCGAGCTCCTCTACGCCCTCTACTTCCACCTGACCTAGAGCCGCGGGCTCGCGCTCCGGTTCGGGTGCCGCCACGATGAGGTCGTGCGCATCCTTCTCTGGCACGGGTACCTCCTCGGCGGGACCGGGTCGAACGTGTACACGCGCTCCCTCGCCCGCGCCTGGAGCCGGCTGGGCCACGAGGTCGTCGTCTTCTGCCAGGACCCCCATCCCGAGCGCTACGACCTCGGCGGCGCCGTCGTCGTTCGCCCCGACCTCGCCGGTGGCCCGCTTCCGGTCTTCGTCCTCGACCGCTACGACGACCTCGAGTCTCGCCACCTGCACGAGCTGGGGGCGTGCGAGCGCGAGGAGTTCGTGCAGCGAAACGCCGCGGCCGTACGCGAGCACCTGCCCGCGGACTTCCTGCTCGTGAACCACGTCCTCCTCGGCGCCCCGGTCGGCGCGGCGGTGGGGATGCCGTTCACCGTGAAGGCGCACGGGTCCGAGCTCGAGTTCTCGATCCGCGGCAACGACGACCTCGCCGCCTGGGCGAGAGAGACGATGGCCGGCGCCGAGGCCGTCCTGGCGGGGTCGGAGCACATCCGCCGCGTGCTCGAGGAGGTCGTCGGCCCCGGCCCCCACCTGAGCCGAGTACGCGTCGTGCCGCCGGGCGTGGACGTGGACGAGTTTCGTCCCGAGCCGCGCCGGGAGGCGCTCGAGCGGTTGCTCGAGGAGGCGCGCCGCGACGCGCCGAACCCCGGCGGGCGAATGGAGCGCCTGCCGGATCCGGGGAACGCCGAGCGGCTCGCGGCGTTCCTCGCCGGTGACGACCCCGTCGTCGTCTACGTCGGGAAGCTCTCCGCCGAGAAGGGGGTGCACGTGCTCCTCGAGGCCCTCCGCGAGGTGGAGGCGCGCGCCGTTGTCGTCGGCTTCGGCCCCGCGCGCCGGGAGCTGGAAGCGGCGGCGGGCGAGCGCGTCCTCCTCACGGGGCCGCTCGAGCACCGGCACCTCGCGCACCTCTGGCCGCTCGCGCGGGTCAGCGTGACGCCCTCCGTCTTCCCCGAGGCCTTCGGGATGGTCGCGGCCGAAGCGGCCGCGTGCGGCTCGCCCCCGCTCGTCGCGCGCCACTCCGGCCTGGCGGAGGTGGCCGCAGGCCTCGAGGACGAATACCCGCAGGAGCACCGCTCGCTCGCCTCGTTCGCTTCCGGAGACGCCGACGACCTGGCGTCGAAGCTCGAGCGCGTGCTTGCCCTCCCGGAGCCCGAGTGGGCGCGGCTCTCGGCCGCCGCGCGCCGTGCAGCGGAGCGGCGCTGGAGCTGGGAGGGCGTGGCCGGGGCGATACTTTCCCTCTGATACGTTCGTCGGCATGGGCGAGGCGCAGCGCCTTCGCCCGGACGAGCAGCTGCGCCTCGCCCGGGAGCAGTTCGACGCAGCCGAGGACCTGACGGTCGCCGTCGAGGAGGAGTTCGCCCTGCTCGACCCCCATTCGCTCGACCTCGTGAACCGCTTCGAGGAGCTCTTCGCGGCGGCTGCCGGCACCGAGCTCGAGGGTCACCTCGTCGGCGAGCTGATCGCCTCGGAGGCGGAGGTGCGGACCGGCCGGTGCGAGAGCTTCGCCGAGGCCGCCGCTCGTATGCCGGAGCGGCGGGCCTCGCTTCTCGCGCTCGCGGACGCGCACGGGATCGCGCTCGCCGCCACGGGCACGCACCCGTGGGCGCCGTGGAAGGAGCAGCGGATCATCGACACCCCCCACTACCGGCGGAACGACGAGATCCTCCGCTACGTCGTCTGGCGGAACAACTCGTTCGGCCTCCACGTCCACACGGCCGTCCGGGGCGCCGACCGCGCGGTTCGCGTCGCGAGCGCCCTCCGCAACTACCTGCCGGAGCTCCTCGCCCTGTCCGCAAGCTCGCCGTTCGTGGAGGGCGTGAACTCGGGGCTCCACTCCGCCCGGACGCAGATCTTCACGCGCATGTTCCCGCGCTGCGGCATTCCGCCCGCGTTCGAGCGCTGGGCCGACTACGAGGAGTACGTGCGCTACCTCTACGACACGGGCTCGATCTCGGAGCACACGCAACTCTGGTGGAGCGTCCGCGCGCACCTCGCGTTTCCGACCGTAGAGATCCGGATCTGCGACGGCCAGCCGCTGCTCGCGGAGGCCCACGCGCTCGCTGCGCTCCTGCACGCCCTGACGGCCCGGATCGCGCGCGCGCTCGACGACGGCGAGCCGCTGCCGGCGTACCCGGGGCACCTCCTGGAGGAGAACCTCTGGCGGGCGATCCGGTACGGACTCTCCGGCGAGCTGCTTGCGCTCTCGGCGTTCCCCACACCGGTCGCGCGGCCCGCCCGCGCCGCGCTGGAGGAGCTCGTCGAGTGGGTGCTCCCGGTGGCCGAGGAGCTCGGCAGCGCCCACCTCCTCTCCGTGCCGGCCGTTAACCCCGCGCAGCGGCAGCTCGCCCGGGAGGAGGCGGGGGAGACGTTCCACGAGATCTACGCCGCCGAGGTCCTGGAGCCCGCCCGTGTCTGAGGATCAGGAGCGGGTAGCGCGCGAGCTGGCGGAGGAGCTGCGCAAGCTCCGGGTCGAGGACGTCCTCATCAACACGCTGCTGACGGTCTCGTCGATCGGGTACCGGCGTCTCGGGGTCACGGAGGACACGCGCGAGGACCGCGACCTCGAGCAGACCCGACTCGCGATCGAGACCATGCGCACGCTCACGCCGGTGCTCGAGCGGTTCGTGCCGGGCGAGCTCGTACGCGACTTCAACCAGTCGGTCGCGAACCTCCAGCTCGCGTACGCGAGCGCCGCGTCGGGAGCGCGTCCGGCGGAGGTTCCCGGGGAGGCGGCCGAACCTGGTGGCGCGGCGGCCCCTCAGGCTGCGGAGCCTGCCGAGGCTGCGGGGACGGACGCGCCGGACGAGGAGCCGCCCTCGGCGGGGTCGCCGAGCGCTGCGCCGGAGCCCGAAGTGGCGCCCGAAGAGCTCCAGGGGGAAGGGGAGGCGCCGCCGCCTGCTCCGGCGGCGGGCACGAGTTCTCCCGGCGACGGTCCGGAGCAGGCTGCGGAGGACACTCCCGCCGCCGGCGACGAGCGGCGGCCAGAGTGATCCGCGCTTGTGGCGCCGCGGGGCACCGCCCGCGGCGCTGACCGCTCGGGAGCGCGGTGCAGGTTCGCACGCATCGCCCGCCGCGCGCACGTGGCCGCGGCGGAGGTGTCCGGCGTGCGCCGCCATGACCGGAGCCTGACGGGTCAGGTTCTTCTCGGCCGTGTCGCGAGCGCTCGCCGCTACGCTTCCCGGCCGTGCCCGCGCAGGCTGAGATCGGCGTCTTCGGCGGCTCCGGCTTCTACTCGTTCCTCGACGACGTCGAGACGGTCGACGTGGAGACGCCCTACGGCAAGCCGTCCGCCCCGGTAACGATCGGGGAGGTCGACGGGCGCCGCGTCGCGTTCCTGCCGCGCCACGGCCCGAGCCACGAGCTACCGCCGGCGCAGATTCCGTACCGCGCCAACGTGTGGGCCATGAAGGAGCTCGGCGTGCGCCGGATCATCGGGCCGAACGCCTCGGGCTCCCTGCAGGCCGACATCGGCCTCGGCGAGTTCGTCGTCACGGACCAGTTCGTGGATCGGACGAGCGGGCGCGCGGACACGTTTTACGAAGGCCCGGAGACGACGCACGTCTCGGCCGCGGACCCGTACTGCGCCGAGCTGCGGCGCCTGCTCGCCCAGACGGCGCGCGAGCTCGCCATCCCGGTGCGAGACGGCGGCACCGTCGTCGTCATCCAGGGCCCGCGGTTCTCGACGCGCGCGGAGTCGAAGTGGTTCCAGGACATGGGGTGGGACACGATCAACATGACCCAGTACCCCGAGGGGTACCTCGCCCGGGAGCTCGAGCTCTGCTACGCCAACATCTCGATGGTCACGGACCACGACGTGGGCGTGGAAGGAACCGAGCCCGTCTCGCACGAACAGGTGGTGAAGGTGTTCAACGAGAACAACGAGAAGCTGCGGGAGCTCCTCTTCGCGGTCATTCCGCGCATCGGCCCCCAGCCCGACGACGTGTGCGCGAACGCGCTTCGCGGCGCACGGATCTAGCGGCCGGGCGTGTCCGACCTTGTGATTAGAATCCCGCCGGCGAATCGGCCTGCGGCCAGGGATGCGGACTCTCGCGCCGGCCGGGCCAATGACTTCGTAACGTCGAGAAGCGGGGAGCGGTGAGCGAGTTCTTCCAGGACCACAGCGTGCTGTTCGGGCTGATCTGCGCCGGCATCGGCATCGGCTGGGCCGTAGCGCTCACGGTGCGGCTGCTCCGTCTGCCGGCCGGAAGCGAGCGGATGCGCGAGATCGCGCACGCGGTGCAGGAGGGCGCCTCCGCGTACCTCCGCCGCCAGTACCTGACGATCGCCGGCGTCGCCCTCGTGCTCTTCCTCGGCATCGGCCTCTGGGGAGACCTCGGTTGGGGAACGGCGTTCGGGTTCCTGATCGGCGCCGTCTTCTCCGCCGCCGCGGGGTTCATCGGCATGAACGTCGCTGTCCGGGCCAACGTGCGGACGGCGGAAGCCGCGCGCCGCGGCGTCAAGGCGGCGCTCGGCGTGGCCTTCAACGCCGGCTCGGTCACCGGTCTCCTCGTCGTCGGCCTCGGCCTGCTCGGCGTCGCCGGCTACTACGGGGTCCTCACGAGCTGGTTCGACCGCGACGGCGAGCAGGCGACGCGCGAGCTGATCGGGCTCGCGTTCGGCGGCTCGCTCATCTCCGTGTTCGCTCGCCTCGGGGGAGGGATCTACACGAAGGCCGCCGACGTGGGCGCGGACCTCGTCGGCAAGGTCGAGGCCGGGATCCCCGAGGACGACCCGCGGAACCCTGCCGTGATCGCCGACAACGTGGGCGACAACGTGGGCGACTGCGCCGGCATGGCGGC
>JACVSB010000064.1 GCA_014534155.1 Thermoleophilia bacterium | reverse complement strand
TCCCGTGGTAGGCGTGCCGGCGGCCGATGACGACGCGCTTCTCCAGCCGCCCCACGGCAGCCCAGTAACGGCGCGCCAGCTTCGCCGCCGTGTCGACGGCGTCCGAGCCGCCGGAGGTGAGGAAGACCTTCGCCTGGTCGACCGGCGCGAGCGCCGCCACGCGCTCCGCGAGCGCGAGCGCCGGCTCGTTCGCGTACGCACCGAAGGTGGAGTAGGCCGGGAGGCGGCGAAGCTGGTCCTCGACCGCGCGCGCGATCTCCTCGCGACCGTAGCCCACGTTGCAGTACCAGAGGCTCGCCGTCGCGTCCAGGTAGCGCCGTCCCTCCCGGTCGACGACGTGGCAGCCCTCGCCCGAGACGAGGACGATCTCGGCGCCGTTCACCTCGGCCATGTTCGCGAACGGGTGCCAGTAGGCCGTCTCGGCCGCCGCCTGGCCGCTCTCCGGCGCCGCCGCTTGCAGCGCTGTCTCCGTCATGTGCCGACCTCCTGCGCCGCCTGCGCGACGCGCTCCGGGGTGAAGGGAAGGACCGTCAGGCGCGTGCCGAGGGCGTTCGAGAGCGCGCGGGCGACGGCGGGCGCGGGCGGGCCGATCGGCGGCTCGCCGATCCCGCGTGCCGCGAAGGGGCCGAGCCCCTCGCCGGACTCGAGGACGAGCGGCTCCACGTCGGGCGCCTCGACCGCCGTCGGGATCAGGTACTGGGCGAACGTCCCCGTCACGTTCACGCCCTCCTCGAAGACGATCCGCTCCGAGAGGGCGTAGCCGAGGCCCATGACGACCGCGCCCTCGATCTGGCCCTCGACACTCTGCGGGTTGATCGCCCGCCCGACGTCGTGAGCGGCGACGTAGCGAAGGACGGCGACGCGGCCCGTGTCCGGGTCGACCTCCACGTCGACCGCGTGGCAGCCGTACGTGAAGTCGGGGAAGACCCGGCCACGCCACGCGCCGTCGCGGCGCCAGGCGTCGCCGCCGGGAGCCCGGAAGATGGAGAGGCGGTGCCAGGCGACCTGCCGCTGCGCCGCCTCGCCGATCAGCTCCGCGAACGGCACCCGCCGCTCGGGGTCCGCGCTCGCGTGGACGCCCCCGTCCGCGAACTCGACGTCGTCGGGGTCGGCGCCGAGGAGGTCGGCCGCGAGCGGCCTCAGGCCCTCCTTCAGCTCGCCGGCGGCCTGGAGAACGGCGTTGCCCGACATGTAGAGCTGCCGCGTCGCGGTCGTCGTTCCGGTCAGCGGCGTGAGCGCGCTGTCTCCGATGTGGATCACGATCTCGTCGGGATCGACGCCGAGGACCTCGCCGGCGATCTGCACGAGCGAGGACGCCTGCCCTCCTCCGATGTCGGGGACGCCGATCCGGACGACGAGTGTTCCGTCGAGCTCGAAGCCGACCCAGGCGCTCGCCCAGTCGTTCAGCCAGACGCAGCGCCCGTAGGGCTGGAGGTTGCAGGCGACGCCGCGGCCGACGCGCCGGCCCGGCGCGGAAGGCTCGGGCAGAGGCCCGAGCGACGCCTCCACCGCGTCCGCGAGCTCGGGGAGCGCGACGTGCGTGTCCAGCGTCTGGCCGACGGCGAGCGTGTCGCCGCGCGCGACGAAGTTTCGCCTCCGGAGCTCCAGCGGATCGAGGCGGAGCGCGTCCGCGAGGCGGTCCATCTGCCCCTCGTATCCCAGCGCGACCTGCATCCCGCCGAAGCCCCGCATCGCGGAGCACGGCGTGTGGTTCGTATACGCGGTCCGCGCGTCGATGCGGACGTTCGGGCACGCGTACGGGCCCTGAGCGCAGGTGGCCGAGTAGAGGAGGACGAGCGGAGAGAGGAACGCGTACGCCCCTCCGTCAGAGAGGATCTCGATCTGCTGCCCGACGAGCTTGCCCTCGGCGTCGCAGCCCGTGCGGTAGCGCATCCGCACCGCGTGGCGGTTCTGCCGGGCGAGCAGCGACTCGGAGCGCGACCAGACCATCTTGACGGGGCGGCCCGTCCGGTGGACGACGAGCGCGAGGAACGGCTCGACCGTCATGTCCTCCTTGCCGCCGAAGCCGCCGCCCACGTACGGGGCGATGACGCGCACCCGGTTCTCGGGCAGGCGGAGAATCCGCGCGACGTCCCGGAAGTGCTCGATCACCTGCGTCGAGGCGCGCACGGTGATGACGCCGTCGCCGTCCAGCCAGGCGACGCCTGCCTCGGGCTCGAGGTACGCGTGGTCGACGAACTGGGTCTCGTACGTCTCCTCGACGACGGTGTGCGCCCGCGCAAGCGCGGCCTCCGCGTCGCCCTCCTCGATCTGCCAGCTCGCGAGGAGGTTCCCGCTCTCGTGCACGAGCTGCGTGCCGGGCACGAGCGCCTGCTCGGGATCCGTGACCGCGGGGAGCTCCTCGTACTCGACCTCGAGGAGATCGAGCGCGGCGAGTGCCGCATCCTCGGTCTCCGCGGCGACGAGCGCGACGGGCTCCCCGTGGTAGCGGACGACGTCCTCGGCGAGCACGTTCATGCGCGCCTTCAGGGCGCCCACCTCGAAGGTCTGGCCGGGGACGTTCACCCACACGGTGTTCTGGGGGACGTCCTTCGCGGTCAGCACGCGCACGACGCCCTCGACGCTCTCGGCCGCCCCCGTGTGGACGCCGCGCAGGCGGGCGTGCGGAACGTCCGAGCGTTTGACGACCGCGTGCAGCATGGCGGGGAGGCCGTAGTCGGCCGCGTAGCGCGTCCGTCCGGCGACCTTCTCGATCGCGTCGTGGCGGACGAGGTCGTTGCCGACGACGCGGCCGCGACGCTCGCGGACGGCGCTCACGCGCCCACCCCGCCGTCGCGGTAGGCCTCGACGGCGTCCACGATCTTGCGGTAGCCGGTGCAGCGGCACAGGTTTCCGGCGAGGCTCCGGCGGATCGCCTCTCGGTCGCCGGCCTGTCCCAGCTCGACCGCCTCGAGCGCGCCGAGGACGACCCCCGGCGTGCAGAAGCCGCACTGGACGCCGCCGCGCTCGGCGAGCGCGCGCTGGAGCGGGTGCAGGCTTCCCCTCTCGGCAAGCGAAGCCACGGTCACGACCTCGCGGCCCTCGGCCTGGACCGCGAGGACGCTGCACGAGTTCACGGTGCGACCGTCGAGGAGCACGGTGCAGGCGCCGCAGACGCCCTCGCCGCACCCGTACTTGACCTCGGTGGCCCCGGCGGCGTCGCGCAGGAAGCGAAGGAGCGTCACGTGCGGCGCGACCGAGTCGCGCAGGGCACGGCCGTTCACGGTCAGCTCGAGCGGGCGCGTCATCGCGCGCTCCTCCAGGCCCGCTCGAACGCCCTCCGCGCGCAGGCTCCGGCCACGCGCCGGCGGAACGCGGCGGAGACGAACGCCGTGTCGCCCGCCTCCACGGCCGCCTCCGCCGCCCGGCCGACGGCGGCGAGGAGCGTGGACGCGAGCGGCTCCCCGCGGACGAGCTCCTCGGCCGCCCTCACACGCACCGGGCGCGGGCCTGTCCCCGCGAGCGCGATGCGGGCGCTCGCGCAGCTGCGGCCGTTGTCCGTGAGCGTGACGATGGCCCCCGCGGCCGCGGTCGCGAAGTCGTCCGCCCGGTTCGCTGCCTCCTCGAAGCCGACGCCGCTTCCCGCCTCGGGCACGCAGAGCTCGACCGCCACGAGGAGCTCCTCGGGAGCGAGCGACGTCGTCAGCGGGCCGAGGAAGAGGTCCTCGACGGGGATGCGCCGCTCCCCGTCGGGCCCGCGAGCGACGGCGAAGCCGCCGTGGGCGAGGACGACCGCTCCCAGCTCCGCCGCCGGATCAGCGTGGGCGAGCGAGCCGCCGAGCGTCCCGCGGTTTCGGACGCGGGCGTTCCCGACGTGCCGCGCCGCGGTGGCGGCGAGGGGGAGGAGGGAGCGGGCCTCCTCGCCGAGCTCGAGCGTTCGGTGTGTCGTCAGCGCTCCCACGCGTACGTGGCCGTTCGCACGCTCGAGGCCCCCGAGCTCGAGCTCGCCGACGTCGACCACGAGCTCGGGCCGCGCGAGGCCGAGGCTCATCATCGGGACGAGGCTCTGCCCACCGGCGAGCACCTTGATCTCCCTCTCGCCGGCCTCGGCGAGGAGGGCGACGGCCTCCTCGACCGTCGCCGGGCGCTCGTAGGCGAAGGGCCGAGGGATCACACGTCCCACCCGGCGTCCACGACGATGTCGTGCCCCGTCACGTTCCGCGCTCCCTCGGAGACGAGGTAGCGGACGGCTTCCGCGACGTCGACGTCGTCGATGAACCTGCGCAGGGCCGTCTGGGAGGCGAAGTCCTCGTACACCTGCTCGGGCGTCCTCCCCAGCCTCCGCGCCTTCTCGCGCACGATCGTCGTCATGCGCTCGCCGTGCGTCACGTTCGGGCAGACAGTGTTCACCGTGATCCCGTGCGGCCCGAGCTCGAGAGCGAGCGTCCGCGTGAGCCCGCGGACCGCCCACTTGGAGGAGGAGTACGAGACGCGGTTTCGGTAGCCGCGGAGCCCGGACGTACCGGCGATGTTGACGATCCTCCCTCCTCCGCGCTCGATCAGGTGCGGGATCGCGGCCTTGCAGGGCAGGAACGTCCCGACGACGTTGACGTCGAGGACGCGGCGGAAGTCCTCGACCGCCACGTCGTGTGCCGGAGTCTCGATCGGCCCGATCACTCCCGCGGTGTTGACCAGGATGTCGAGGCCGCCGAAGCGCTCGACGGCGTGCTCGACGAGGGTGCGCGTCTCGTCCTCGCGCGTGACGTCGCAGGCGACGACCGCGCTCCTCCGCTCCGGGTGCTCGCCGTCCAGGTACGCGGCGTGTGCCTCGAGCGCTTCGCGGTCCCGCCCGGCCAGGACGATGTCCGCGCCGTCCAGCGCGAGGACGTCTGTGATCGCGGCGCCGAGCCCCTTCGCAGCCCCGGTGACGAGCGCGACCCTGTCCTTCAGCGGGGGGGAGCGGAAGGCGCCGAAGGCGCGCTCCCGGGTCGCGCTCACGCGACCGCCTCCTCCCCGAGCTCGCTCGTCGTCAGGCCGAGCGCGCTCGCGATCTCCCCGGCGCCCTCGTGCACGCGTGCGACCTGCTCGCTGACCGCGTCGGAGGAGAGGCGCGCGGTCGGGCCGGCAAGCCCGAGCGAGGCCGTCGCAGAGCCGTCGATTGCGAGGAGCGGGACGGCCACACCCCAGGCGCCGACGTTCGTCTCCTCGAACGAGATCGCCCACCCGCGCCGGCGGATCTCCGCGAGCTGGCCGCGGAGGGCGTCGGGGTCGGTCACGGTCGCCCGGCACATCCGCTCGAGCGGCCCGCGCAGCACCGCCTCGATCTCCTCGGCGGACATGAACGCGAGCAGCGCCTTCTGGGAAGCTCCTGCGTGCAGCGGAAGGCGCCGGCCGGGCTCGGCGGTGAGGCGGAGCGGCTGCGAGCTCTCCACGCGCTCGAGGCAGATCGAGCTCGTGCGCTGCTCGCTCGGCACCACGAGGAGCGCGGTCTCGTCGGTCTCGCGCGCGAGGCGGACGAGCACCGGGCGCGCCGCGGCGCGGAGGTCGAGGACGACGCGTGCACGCTCGCCGAGGCGGAGGGCGGCCAGCCCCAGCCGGAAGCGCTTCGTCCGTTCGTCACGCTCGACGTAGCGGCGGCTCCTGAGGAAGGCGAGGATCCGGTGCGCCGTGGCGACGGGAAGCCGCGTCGCCCGCGCGATCTCGGTCGTCGTCCACTCGGGCGCCTCGGAGGTGAAGAGGTCGAGGACGCGAAACGCGCGCTCGAGCGCCTGCAGCGTCGGCTGCGGCTCCGAGGGAGCCCGCACTAGGGGAGCTGCAGGACGACCATGCGTTCCTCGGTCATCTCGCGCACCGTGTAGTGAGGGCCTTCGCGCGTGTTCCCCGACTCCTTCGTGCCTCCGTACGGCATCTGGTCGACGCGGAACGTCGGCGCCTCGTTGATCGTCACGCCGCCGAACTCGAGCCGCTCGCTCGCGGTGATCGCCGTCGCGAGGTCCCGCGTGAAAATTCCTGCCTGCAGGCCGTACGGCGTGCCGTTCGCGAGCTCGATCCCCTCCTCGAGGGTGGAGAAGGTGCGCACGCCGACGACGGGCCCGAACACCTCGTGCGTCCACACCCGCACGTCGGTCGCGACACCGTCGAGCACCGTGGGACGGAGGTGGCCGTGCTCTCCCGTCCCACCCGCCACGCGCTCGGCGCCCGCGTCGACTGCCTCGTCGATCCACTCGCTCACGCGTGCGCGGGCGTCCTCGTCGATGAGCGGCCCGACGTCGGTGTCGGCCTCCTCGGGGTCGCCGAGCTTCAGCTTCCCCACCGCGGCCTCGAGCGAGGCGACGAAGTCGTCGTGCACCGCGCGGTCGACGAGGATCCGCTGCACCGAGATGCAGGACTGCCCGGCGAACCCGTTGCCGCTCACGGCTGCGGCCGTGGCGGCCGCGTCGAGGTCGGCGTCGGCGCAGACGAGGAGCGGCGTCGTGTTGCCCAGCTCGAGCGAGACCTTCTTCTTCGCCGCGCGGGCGGCCAGGTCCCAGCCCACCTCGGCCGAGCCGGTGAACGTGATCATGCGCACTCGCTCGTCCTCGACGAAGACGTCCCCGATCTCTCCGGCCGATCCCGTCACGACGGAGAGGAGCTCGGGTGGAAGCCCGGCTTCGTGGAGGATCCGGACGAGCTTGATGCACGCGAGGGGCGCGACGCCGGCCGGCTTGACGACGGCGCCGCAGCCCGCCGCGATCGCCGGCCCGATCTTGTGCGCGGCCAGGTTGAGCGGGAAGTTGAAGGGGGTGATCGCTCCGACGACGCCGATGGGGACGCGAAGCGTCCACCCACGCTTGCCCGCGCCTGCGGGGTGGGCGTCGACTGCGATTCCCTCTCCGGCCAGCGTGCGCGCCTCGATCGCGGAAAAGGTGAGCGTCTGCACGCAGCGGTCGACCTCGACGAGGGCCTGCTTGAGCGGCTTGCCGATCTCGTGCGCGAGCGTGTGCGCGATCTCCTCGCGCCGCTCGCGGACGAGCCCGGCCGCGCGCTCGAGGACGAGACCGCGCTCGTACGCGGGGAGCGGCTCCCGCATCGCGTCCGCCGCCGCCTCGACGGCGCGGCGCGCCTCTTCGGCCCCGACCGTCGGCACGGCGCCGACCGTCTCGCCGTCCCAGGGCGAGCGAACGGCCCGCGCGTCCCCGTCGCCGACCTCACGTCCCGCGACGGTGATCGCGGTCGTCCGGAGCTCGCTCTCGACCCGTGCCATCCCCTGCTCCCTCGGTTGCCGGAGGGCGATCGTACCACTGCGTTCCGGCGTACGAACCGCTCCCGGAGCGCGGAAAGGCGGATCGGCGCGCCTAGTCGAGGAGCTCGATCTCGACCGGCGTCGGCCGCTTCTCGTTGATCGCGAGGATGTCCTGGGGACACGCGGAGACGACGAGGACGATGTCGAGCTGCGCCCGCATCGTGACCGAGTCGCCCGCCTTCGTCTCGGCCGGCAGCCAGTCGATCGTCCCCGTGTCGTCCACGACCGGCGTGTTCATGAACAGGTTGATCGGCTGGGGGATCTCGATCCGCCGGTGACCCAGCGAGGCCATCGCGCGCTCGAGGTTCTCGCGGCAGGAGGCGTGCCAGCCCTCGACCCCGAGGCCGCGGAAGCGGGGCGGGTCGCAGGCCGCGCACAGCATGTCGTGGATCCCGGGCGAGTCGTCGCGCTCGAAGCGGAGGATCGGCCGGCGCTGGTTCGTGGCGAAGTCCTCGCCGGGGAGGGGGAAGAGGCGGCTCACGTGCACGCGGGTGTGCTCGGCGGAGTGGTACTCGGACACGTCGTCGGCGCAGAAGGCGAACGTGTCGGCGACCTGCCCGCCCTCGACGTCGACGACGCGAAAGCGACGGCCGGCGTCGACCTGCACGGCGCGTCCTTCGCGCGCCGGGACGTGGATTCGCTCTCCAGTTGGCATGGTCCTCCGACCCTCGAGGGGCGAGACTACCGGGCCTCGCCGCTCCGGGTGCCGGGTACGATCGCCTCTCCGTGGGCGCTCCTCTCCTCACGTGACGGAAGGCTCCCGGCCGTCACGGATCGGCGTCGACGCCGGGGGGACGTTCGTCGACCTGGTCGCCGTCGACGGAGAGAGCGAGCGCGCGCGCTCGACGAAGGTCCCGAGCGACGCGCGCCTTGGCGGGGCGCTGAGAGCGGCGAACGGGCTCGCGCCGACGCGGCCCGATGCGGTCGTTGCGGGGACGACGCGGGTCACGAACGCGATCCTCGAGGGCCGGCTGGCCCGCACCGTCC
>JACVSB010000119.1 GCA_014534155.1 Thermoleophilia bacterium | reverse complement strand
TTCGCACGCATCTCGGCCAGCAGCTCGCGCTCCTCGACGAGGAGGCGTGGCGGCCGCTTTGGGTGACGGACTTCCCGATGTTCGTCTTCGACGAGGAGGGGCGACGCTGGAGCGCGGTTCACCATCCCTTCACTCGGCCTTCGCCCGGCTCCGAAGAGGTCGTCGAGACGGACCCCGGAACCGCACGAGCGCTCGCGTACGACGTCGTCGTGAACGGGATCGAGATCGGGGGCGGCTCGTTCCGAATCCACGAGCCGGAGCTCCAGGCGCGCGTTTTCGACGCGCTCCGCCTCTCGCCGGAGGAGCAGCGCGCGAAGTTCGGCTTCCTGCTCGACGCGCTCGCGATGGGCGCGCCGCCCCACGGCGGGATCGCGTTCGGGATCGAGCGGATGCTGATGGCGCTCCTGCGCGAGCCGAACCTCCGCGACGTCATCGCCTTCCCCAAGAACCAGGCCGGTCTCGACCCGATGAGCGGCGCCCCGACCCCTGTGGCCGAAGAGCAGCTTCGCGAGCTCGGAATCCGCCTCCGGGACCCGGGCTAACGCTCGCTCGTGTCCGCGCCGATCAGGGATACTGTCACGCAGCGCTCTCGACGCCGAGGAGGCCCCCGCCATGTCCACGCAGGAACCGCGCCGCGCACCGGCCGGGCCGGCTCTCACGCCGCTCCCGCAGGTCGAGGCGCTGCCGGTCGCACCGGAGGGCTACGACCGCGCACGCGTCGAGGAGGCATTCGACGCGTTTCGCCGCCACCTCACGGGGCTACAGACGCAGCTCCGCGTCCTCCAGGCAGCGCCGCGCGGGGCGAAGTCCGAGGCGACCGGCCATGCCGTCCGGATGGACGCGCTGCACCTCGTCCGCGCGGCCGCGGAGTTCGCCGACACGATCGAGCGGGACGCCCAGGAGGCCGCGGCGAAGCAGATCGGGCGCGCCGAGCAGGAGATCCGCGAGCGTCAGCTCAACGTGCAGCGAGAGGAGGCGGACATCCAGCGCCTCCGCCAGGAGACTGAGCGCCAGCGGCTCGAGATCCTGAACGCCGCGCGCAGCGAGGCCCGCGAGACAGTCACGAAGGCGAACCGCGACGCCTCGCAGGAGCTCCGCCAGGCCGAGGCGTCGGGCGCGCGGCTCCTCGAGCAGGCGCGACACCAGGCGACCGAGCTCACGAACGCCGCCCGCGCCGAGGTCGAGCAGACGCTCGAATGGGCGCGCGCACAGGCGGACGTGATCGTCGAGCGGGCGCGCATGGGCGCGGAGCAGCTCCTCTCGGCCGCAGGCCACGGGGACATCGCGGTCTCCGACGCCGTGGAGGCGATCGTGCGGGCCGCCGAGGAGGCGGTGCAGGCGACGCGTAGGCGTCCGGAATCCGCTCCCGCGCCCGCCGCTCCGGCTGCTTCTGCCCCTCCTGCCCCGTCCGCCGCTTCTGGCCCGCGTGCCGCGCCAGCGGCTCCCGCCGCGCCGCCGGCCGGGCCGGCCGATGCGGCCGAACGGAGCTCCGAGGGCCGGGCACGCGCGGGTAAGACACCCGGCGCGGCGGCGCCCACGAACGAGGTGCGCGAGGAGGCAGACGGGGCCGGGGGTGAAGGCGAGGGCGGAACGCCGCGCGCGCCGGAAGCGAGCGCTGCGGGTAGCACGGCCGGCGCCTCCGAGGAGCCGGAAGCTGGTCCCGACGACGGCCGCGCAACCGGGTAACCGCCGCGCCGGAGGCGCCCGTCTCCCGGTCGGCCTCGCGGTCGCCAGGCCGACCGCCTAGCATCGGCGTCATGCCGGGAGGCTCGCTCCTGCGCTTCGTCGTCCTCGCCGCCTTCATCCTCGCGGTCGCCGTCGGTCTCTGGCTCGTGGACGTCGACCCGCCCTACGTCGTCCTCGGCGTCGCCTTGGCGTGGGTGATCGCCTCGCTCTTCGAATGGCTCGCCTGGCGTGACGCGGAGCCGAGGTGGCCGTCGTTCGGGCGCCGGAGCGCGAGCGCCGCCCCGACCCCGATCCCCCCGCCGGAAAAGGTGCCGTCGGCACCGCGGCCGCGCGCTCCCGACACGGTCGCGCGCGCGTCGGCCGCTGCTGCGAGCGACGAGACGGCCGTCGGCGTCGGCAAGCGCGACGAGGAAGGCCGTGAGGCGCAGCGGGAGCCCGAGCCGGACGCCGAGCCCGAGCCGGCGCTCGCGAACCGACCCGGCGATGCAGGCGCCGCCGGCGCCCGCGCGGCCGCTGAGGACGAGCGGGGGGCGGGGGAGGAGCGGGCCGCAGCGCCTGGGCACGCGCCCGAGGGGGAACGGGCGGCCGTGCCCAGCGGGGCGCCCCGGGAGGAGCGCGAGGCGCGCCGGGATGACCCGCCGGACGAGTCTCGCGAGCATCGCCCTTGGTACCGGCGCCGTGTCGCGGCGGACGAGCCGGGGCCGCCACCACGGGAGGCGGGACGGGAGCCGGCGCCTGCGCCAGGGGGGGAGGAGAGGCCCGAGCGCGAGCGCGCGCCCGGCGCGCGCCCCGCCTGGCTCGGTCGCCGGACCGTCGAGCCGCCCGTCGCTCCCGCCGCAGCACGAGCGGGCGAGGACGGCGACGACCGGGCAGCCGACGAGCGTCCTGCCGTCCGTGACGCGGGGGAGCGCGAAACCGCCGAGGAGGAGCGCGCACCCGCCCCCGTCCTCGCGGAGCCCCCTCCGGCAGACGAGCCGCCCGCCGCCCCGCCGCCGCCGCCGCCCGCACCGGAGCGGGCGTACGCAGCACCCGCCCCCGCGGGCGGACGGGTCGTCCCCTTTCGCGAACGGCCGCGCGAACCGCGTCAGTGGAACCTGTGGGAGCTCGAGCGGCTCGCGCGCACCGAGGCTCGGCGTGCCCCTGATCGCGCCGACGAGTGGTCGTACCTCGTCGTCCACCTCCGTCCCTTCGCCGACCCGGGCGGCGCTCTCCCCCGGGAGTTCGACACGCTCGTGCGCGAGTCGTTCGGGCCTCTCCTCGAGGAGCTCGAACGGGCGTGAACGCGAGACTCCTCGAGCGGCAGGTGGCGCTCGGGGGGGTCGCGCTCCTCGCCGCGCTCGCGAGCCTCGCGCTCGGGCACCTCGCTCCCTCGCCGCCGTCGCCGCCGTCGCCGCCCGCTCCCCCGGCAGCCGAGCGCTGGTACGAGGCGACGGTCGTCGTCTACGGCCCCGGCCTCTTCGGCCGAACGTCCACGTGCGGCGTCCGCCTCACGCGCCGGGCGAAGGGGATTGCCCATCCCGTCCTCCCCTGCGGTGCGCGGGTCGTCGTGGCCCACGGCGGACGGCAGGCGGAGACGCGCGTCATCGACACCGCCACGTACGGCCGCGGCGAGGGCTTCGCGGTCACGCCCGCGCTGGCGGCCGAGCTCGACGTTCGCGGCGTCCAGATCGTCCGCTGGCGCTTCTCGCAGGGAGGCTAGACTGCTGGGGCGTGCTCGACCGCGTGCGTGGCCTCGCGCACAATGTAGAACCAACACCTACTGAGAGGGAGCCCGCGTCCGGGAGGCACGGCGCCGATCGGCAGGGCACCCACCTGGTTCGCCAGGTTCCTCATGCGCGGGGCTATCGGCGGGGTGGGGCACGCTTTTCTCTTGCCGCTACGGTGGCCCGATGAGAGGGGAAGCGGTCGGCCACGCCGCGGCCAACGGCGACCTCGCCTGGGTCGAGCTCACCGTCGCGGGCGAGCGGATCGTCGCGGCGCGGGGCGAGGGGCCTGGCGCGGCTGGCCTCGTCCGGCGAATCCGCGGCCTGACGCCGCTCGAGGCCGCCGCGGTCCCCGCCCGGGGGCTCTCGGGCGACGCGCTGCACGACGCGCTCGCCTCCGTCGCCTCCGCGCGTGCGAGCACAGGCCGCACCGCCGTCGCGATGAGCGGCGGCGTGGACAGCGCCGTCGCGCTCCTGCGCGTGCGCGAGACCGGGGCCGAGGCGGTTGGGATCACGCTGCGGCTCTGGGCCGATCCCGAGGGGCCGACCGGCGAGCGCGCCTGCTGCTCGCCTGCCGCCGTCGTCGCCGCGCGCGAGACGTGCCACTCCCTGGGCGTGCCGCACTTCACGCTCGACCTGCGGGAGCCGTTCCGGGCGGCGGTCGTCCGTCCCTTCGTCGAGGGCTACGCCGGCGGCACGACCCCGAACCCGTGCGTTCGCTGCAACGGCGACTTTCGCTTCTCCGCGCTCCTCGCGTTCGCGCGACGGGTCGGGGCGGCCGCGCTCGCCACGGGACACTACGCGCGGGTCGTGGAGCACCGCGGACGCACGCTGCTCGCGCGCGGCGCCGACCGCGAGAAGGATCAGTCGTACATGCTGGCGACGGTCGATCCCGACCTCCTCCCGTCGCTTCGCTTCCCGCTGGGAGAGCAGACGAAGGCAGAGACGCGCGCGCAGGCGCAGGCGGCGGGGCTTGCAGCCGCCGGCCGTGCCGAGAGCCAGGAGGCGTGTTTTCTCGCCGGCGGCGACTACCGCTCCTTCCTCGCCCGGCAGGGCGTCGCGGCGCAGCCGGGGGCGATCGTCGACGAAGATGGACGCGCCGTCGGTCGCCACGACGGCTTCTGGAAGTTCACGCCGGGTCAGCGGCGCGGCCTCGCCGTCGCGGCGGGCGTCCCCGTCTACGCGCTCGCGACGGACGCCCGCACGAACACCGTCCTCGCCGGGCCTCGCTCGTCGCTTGCCCGCAGGAGCGTGCGTCTTGCCGGGGCGCGGCTCCACGCCCCCGTCGAGCGCGCGGACGTCAAGCTTCGCCACCGTGCCGCGACGCTTCGCGCGCATGTGCACGTGCTTGCGGACTCGGTGCGCCTCGACCTCGAGGAGCCCGCCTACGCGGTGGCCCCGGGCCAGGTCGCGGTTCTCTACGAGCAGGACGTCGTCGTGGGTGCCGGGACGATCGAGGCGGCGGAGTAGAATCCGAGGCGCCGCACGCGCCAGGCGCGTCGCGCGCGGTCACCGCATGCCCGACGCGATTCGCCTCACCATCCCGTATGCGCGCTCGTACGCGGGCGTCATCCGCCTCGTGGTCGGCGGGCTGGCCGCGCGGCTCGACCTTCCGTACGAATCGCTCGAGGACGTCCAGCTCGCCCTGGAGACTCTGCTCGCGAACGGAAGCTACGCCGCTTCCGAGGCGGTCACGGTCGAGATCGAGGTGGCGGACGGCGTCCTCGGCGTCTCCATGGGGCCGCTCGCGCGTCGCGAGCTCGAGGCCGACCTCGCGCGCGACCCGGAGGGCGAAGGCGTCGGCCTCGGCCGCCTCCTGACGACCGTCATGGGCGGGTACGAGCTCGACCGCCGGGAGGGAGCCGAGTGGGTGCGGATGCGGAAGCGCCTGCGGGACGGGGCGGGCGCCTGAGGTGCGCGAGAAGGCCGACCGTGAGCTCCTTCGCCGCTACCACGAGGGCGGCGACCTGGAGGCGCGAGAGCGCCTGATCGAGCAGTACCTGCCGCTCGTGCGCTCGCTCGCGCGACGCTACTCGTACCGCGGGGAGCAGCTGGAGGACCTCGTGCAGGTCGGCTGCATCGGGCTGATCAAGGCGATCGACCGCTTCGACGTGAACCGCGGCGTCGAGCTCACGACCTACGCGACGCCCAACATCATCGGCGAGATCAAGCGGCACTTCCGAGACAAGGGGTGGTCCGTCCGCGTGCCGCGTGGCCTCCAGGAGCTGAACGTCCGGCTCTCGCGCCTGATCGAGGAGCTCACGGTGCAGCTCGAGCGCTCTCCCACGATCGCGGAGCTCGCGAAGGCCGCAGGCGTCGAGGAGGAGGAGGTCCTGGAGGCCCTCGAGACCGGGCAGGCCTACGCGACGCTCTCCCTCTCGGCACCGAGCGGCGGGGAGGAGGGGGACGAGCTCGATCCGCTCGAGTCGCTGGGCGAGCTCGAGCACGAGTACGAGGTGAGCGAGGATCGCGCGGTCCTCGCCCCCGGCCTCCGTGTGCTCGACGAGCGGGAGCGGCGGATCCTCCATCTGCGCTTCTTCGAGGGGCTGACGCAGTCGCAGATAGCCCAGCAGGTGGGGATCTCGCAGATGCACGTCTCCCGCCTCATCCGCCGCGCCCTGGACAAGATCCGC
>JACVSB010000253.1 GCA_014534155.1 Thermoleophilia bacterium | reverse complement strand
GCCGTGGTGCGAGCTCGCGCTCGAGCGCGACCCCGGTCTCGCCGCACACATGCTCGCGAGCCTCGCGCAGGCGGCCAGGCTCGGCCTCCACGTCGAAGCCAGGGGGCGCGACGAGCACCACGTCGCCGAAGCTGCCTTCAAGGCGGTAGGGCGCGCGCTCCGCTCCGCCGTCCGGCGTGACGGTATCGGCATCCCCTCTACAAAGGGGAAGCTGTGAACGTCGCGGTCTGTGACTACGACGCCGGAAACGTCCGCTCGGTCGCGATCGCGCTCGCACGCCAGGGGGCGTCGGCGCGCGTGACAAACGACCCGGGGGAGGTTCTCGCAGCCGACCTCGCCGTCTTACCGGGTGTTGGCTCGGCGGGTACGGCGATGGCGAGCCTCGCGGCGAGCGGGATCGACCGGGCGCTCTGCGAGCGATTCGACGCCGGACGTCCGATCCTGGGCATCTGCCTCGGCCTCCACCTCGCGCTCGAGGAGAGCGAGGAGGACGGCGGCGTGCCCGGCCTCGGCTTGTTCGCCGGACGCGCGGTACGCCTGCGCGACGGAAGGGTGCCGCGGATCGGCTGGGCGCGGGTGCAGCCCCCGGGCGAGGCGTTCTACTTCGCCCACTCCTACGCCGCCGAGACGCCCGCTGCGACCGCCCACTCGGAGGGCATCGTCGCCGAGGCCAGGGCCGGCTCTTTCGTCGGCGTCCAGTTCCACCCCGAAAAGAGCGGCGCCGCTGGTGCACGCTTTCTGGCCAGATGCCTCTCCCGCGCTTGATCCCCTGCCTCGATGTCGCGGCGGGCCGCGTCGTCAAGGGCGTCCGTTTCGAGGGGCTGCGAGACGTCGGCGACCCGGTCGAGCTCGGCGGCGCCTACTCTGAGGCGGGAGCCGACGAGCTGGTCTTCCTCGATGTAAAGGCGACGCTCGAGAACCGCGCCAACCTCGTCGCCCTCGTCGAGCGCGTCGCAGGGCGGCTCGCGATCCCGTTCACGGTCGGCGGCGGCGTGCGCTCGGTCGAGGATGCCGACGCGCTTCTGCTGGCTGGTGCGGACAAGATCTCGGTCAACTCCGCCGCGCTCGCGCGCCCCGCCCTGATCGGCGAACTCGCCGCGCGGTTCGGCAGCCAGGCGGTCGTCGTCGCAATGGATGCCTCGGCCGGGCTCGTCTACTCGCGCGCCGGGACGGAGCCGACCGGACGACCGGCCCTCGAGTGGGCGCGAGAGTGCGAGGAGCGCGGGGCGGGTGAGATCCTGCTCACCTCCATAGACGCGGACGGGACGCGGGATGGGTACGACCTCGCGTTGACCCGCTCTGTCGCCGGCTCGGTCTCCATCCCCGTAATCGCCTCCGGCGGCGCCGGTAACGCCCGTCACGTCGCCGATGCGCTCGGGGTCGCGCAGGCGGCGCTCCTCGCCTCGATCCTGCACGAGAACCCGGCCCGGCTCCTCGACCTGCGCGCCGAGCTCGCCGAACTCGGAGTACGCTTGCGCGATGCCTCCTGAGGGCCCGAGGGGAGAGCTGCGGGCGGCGGTCGTCCAGGACGCCGGTACGGGGCGGGTGCTGATGCTCGCCTGGATGGACGATGAGGCCCTCCGGCGCACGCGCGAGACGGGCGAGGTGCACTTCTACAGCCGCTCGCGCCGTGCGCTCTGGCACAAGGGCGAGACCTCGGGGAACACGCTCGTGGTCGAGGAACTTAGTGAGGACTGCGACGGAGACGCGATCCTCCTTCGAGTGCGCCCCAACGGTCCCGCTTGCCACACCGGCTCGGTCTCCTGCTTCGCCCCCGCGCTCTGGCGCACTATCGCCGAGCGCGCGCGCGAGCGGCCCAAGGGCTCCTACGTAGCTGACCTGCTCGGGCTCGGCGTGCGCTCCTGCGCGCAGAAGGTGGGCGAGGAGGCGGTCGAGGCCGCACTCGCCGCCGTCACTGAGGACGACGAGCGGGTCGTGGCCGAGTTGGCCGACCTCTGGTTTCACGCCTACGTGCTCCTCGCTGCTCGTGGGCTCGACCCTGCGCAAGTTGAGGACGAGCTCGCGCGCCGAGCGCGCTGACCTGGTGTCGCGCCCGAGGGCTACGCCAGCGAGCCCTCAGTTTAACCAGGTAGCCCCTCAGCTCTGACCAGCAGGACCGCTCCTGCGAGAACACGCGCCGGAGTCGTACCGTGGGAGAGCCCGTCGGGGAAGGGAAGTCTTTAGCAGGTTGAAAAGCCGATCGAGATCGGGGTCTAGGGCTCCCTAGGAGAGCGCGGCCTCGGGCGGGAGTCCGCGCGCCTCGAGGATGCGCCCGATGGCGAGTCCTATCTGGGAGTTCGGGGTCGAGGCCCCGGCGGTGAGCCCGATGCGGACCCGGCCCTCGGGCAGCCAATTTTGCTCCTCGACCACTTCCCTGGCGTCCAGCGGCGTGCCGGCCGGCTTGTGGCGGATACGATCGCGGTCTATGCAGTCGCCGCTGGCTATGTGGTAGCTCCTCGGTACCCTTTCGGCGGCGATGATCGCCAGGTTGTTCGTGTTCGAGGAGTTGTAGCCGCCGATGATCACCGCGAT
>JACVSB010000005.1 GCA_014534155.1 Thermoleophilia bacterium | reverse complement strand
TCGGTCATAGCCCTCGACATCGCGGACGGCGCCATCGCAGCCGTCCGCTCCATTGTCAACCCAGACAAATTGCGTCACATCCAGCCGCTCGCGGAGCCGTCCCGCAGCTGAACTTCCTCTCGCTCCGTTGCGAAGCCGGCTATGCAACCTGGGAGCGAACGGATCCTCGCCGTTCGGCTCGACGGTGCTGCGAATGTTGCGAGTGCGCGCTTTCCTTCCGCGAAGCGCCTACGCGCAAAACTCATCTCCGCTCGCTCCGTTCGACCCTGCAGCCGTCTAGCAAGGGTACGGTGGTAAGTCGATCCCTCACGCGCCGCGGTCCTCGGATCAGCTCGACCCGGTAGCCGTCCGGAAAGCGCGTACGCGCAAGTTGAGGGCTAGTCGGGAACCCGCAGGAGGTAGGCGGGGAAGCGCTAACTCACCTCCATGAGCCCGACCCGGTCCGGTGGGAAGGAGCTTGCGCGCTCCGCCTCGAGCCGGGCGCTTGCTGACCAGCCGCTACGCGCCGACGGCCGCGTCAGCGACCGTGACGGGCTTCTCGACGCCGAGGCGGCGGAGCCAGCGCAGACCGTCGTCGCCTGAAGTCCCGCCGGCGACGCCATGCGCAAGCCCCGCGAACGACTCTTCCCGCTCGTCTGTCGCGGCTCCGCGTTGTGCTGCAAGCGCCTCCTCCGGAATCTGCTGCACCGTCAGCTCCCGCCCGGTTGCCTGCTCGAAGATCTGCACGATCTCCTGGTAGCTCCTCCGGTCGCCGACGAGCGGGATGACGGCGTTCTCGGTCTCTGGATCGTCGAGCGCGCCGACCGCGGCCGTCGCCACGTCGGTAAGCGCGACCCAGCTGAGCGTGGCCTCGCCGGAGCCGTACACGTTGACGGTGCCACCGACCGGGTCGAAGCCGGTTACCGGGGTCAGCCAAGTCTCGTGGAAGAGCCCCGGCTGCAGGATCGTGTACGTCATGCCGCTCCCGCGAAGCCGCTCCTCGACAGCTCGCTTGGCCTCCTCGATCGGGGCGCCGGTTCCCATTTCCTCGAACGAGACATAGAGGAAGCGCCGCACGCCCGCCTCCCGCGCCGCCTCCACAAGGCTCAGCTGGCCGTCACGATCGACCGCTGAGATCTCGCCCTCGCGCGCGATCGATGTCGCCGTCGAGAAGACGACCTCGATCCCGGTGCAGGCCCGGTCGAGCGAGGAGCGGTCCCGGAGATCGCCGAGTGCGGTCTCCGCCCCCAGGTCGCGCAAGGTCGCGAGCCGATCCGGGTCACAGCCGTCACGCACGAGCACACGCAACGGATCACCCCGGCCGGTGACCCGGCGGCAGATCTCGGTTCCGAGGAACCCGGTTGCGCCGACGACCAAGATCGTCACGCGCGGAACACTTCCGCATGGGGCCGGCTGGGTCAAGCTCGGGGACGCGCAGAGAGCAACGGTCGGGCCGGCTGCACCCGGACCCGGCTAGCCCGTTTCGATGAGCTCGACCCTGTAGCCGTCGGGATCCCGGACGAAGCAGAGTCGCGACCCGCCCTCCCGCACGCGGTAGGGCGGCCGCTCGGGGTCGATCCCGTGCTCGCCGAGGCGGGCGAGCGTCCCGTCCAGATCGTCGACGCCCACGGCGATGTGGCCGTACGCCGATCCCAGCTCGTACGTCCGTCCGTCCGTGTTCCAGGTCAGCTCGAGCTCCTCCTCCTGGCCGGGGAACCCGACGAAGTAGTTCGTCGCCTCGTGCTGGCCGTCGCGAATGATGGGGAGCTCCCGCCGACGCTCCATCCCGAGCGCCTCGTAGAACCGGCAGGAGCGGTCCGGCTCGGTCACGCGAAGCATCGTGTGCAGGAAGCGGGGCACGCGGCGAGCCTACCCGACGCCGCTTCCCGCCTCGCCTCCCGAGCCCTCGACCCGGGCACGCCGCTCGGCCAGGCTCTCCGCGAGCAGGCGGCGCGCGCGCGCGAGCACCGGAACCCCCTCGCCCTGGCGGAACCGCGCGAGCACGCCGCGCAGGAGGCCGGATGCCTCCCCGCCTCGTCCCTCGGCGAGCAAGAGCTCGGCGAGGGAGGTCGCGGCGCGCAGCTCGAGGAGGAGCGCCTGCTGGCCGTGGGCGACCTCGACGGCCTGGCGGAACGAGGCCTCGGCCGCGGACCGGCGTCCTTCGGCGAGGTGGAGCAGGCCGCGCGAGCGGTGAAGCTCCGCTTCCGACACCCGCTCCCCGCTTCGCTCGAGCTCCCGAAACCCCTCCTCGAGCATCCCCATCCCGTCAGTCGCGTGGCCGAGCGCGGTGAACGCCTCCGCGATCTGGCTCAGGAAGTGGACCTTCATGACGGACGAGTGCGCGACTTCCGCCCCCGCCGCGCCGACTGCGATCTCTGCCATCGCTTCCGCGGAAGCCCCGCGCGCGAGGAGCGCGAGGCCGCGCACCGTACGCCCCCAGGCGAGCCACATCGGGAGCACGTACCCGCCGGCGACCTCGACGAGCTCCGCCGCGGTCACCTCGGCGCGTTCCGCGTCCCCGAGCAGGTGGTACAGCATGGAGTTCGCGGCAAGGGTGTACGCGAGGGTGAGCGGGTGCCCCAGCGCGCGCGCGCTCTCCTCGGCCTCGGCCGCGTGCGCGAGCGCCTCGCCGAGTCGGCCCGCCCAGCCGCGCGTGAGCGCGGTCATCGCCAGGCCCACCACTCCCGGCTCCTGTCCGTAGGTGAAGATGTGGCTCCGGTGCTTCTCGGGCTCCCAGCGGGAGAGCACTTCGCGGAAGCACCGGTCGGCGCCGACGGGATCCCCGAGGAGGTACCGCGCGATGCCGCGGATGACATCGGCCTCGATGAGGACGTCGTCGTCGCCCTCCGCGTCCGCGAGCGCGCGGAGGCGGCGGCCGAAGCCGTCCGCCTTGGCGGGCTGAGCCGTGGAGGCGTAGAAGGCGCCGAGGCCATAGAGCGCCGGGGCGAGCCGGGAGGGATCGGCGACCCCGCGGCTCAGCGCCTCCGCACGCGCGTACGCCGCCTCGGCTTCCGGCGCCGCGTAGCCCCGCGCCGCCATGAGCGCGGTGCCGAGCGCGAGCTGGAACTCGAGCTCGAGCCCCCGGATCTTGCGGCTTTCGGGAAGCGCCGCGAGGAGCTCGAGGCCCCGCTGGAAGTGCGTGGCCGCCTCCTCAGTCGCCCATGCCTGCAAGGCTCGTTCACCCGCACGCTGCCAGTAGCGAACGGCGTCGGAGAGCTCGCCCGCCTCGGCGAGGTGCTGGGCGACGAGCTCGGGCTCGTTCTCGACGCTCGCGGGGACGGCTTCCTCGAGCACGCGGGCGATCCGCGCGTGGAAGTCTCTCCGGGCGGATCGAAGGAGCGACGCGTGCGCCGCCTCACGGATGAGCGCGTGCTTGAAGACGTAGACGCACTCGCGCTCGCTGCGGCGCTCGTACAGGATCTCGGCGCGGACGAGCGCGTCCAGGCCCTCCCGCAGGGTTTCCTCGTCTGCGACCGAGACGGCGCGCAGGAGCTCGAAGCTGAACTCGCCGCCCAGGGCCGCGACCGACGCGAGCTGGGCGAGCTCCTTGACCTCGCCCAGGCTGTCAAGGCGCGCGGCCAGCGGATTCTGGAGGGTCCCGGGAATCGTCGCCCGGTCGCCTGCCCCCGTCTCCATGACCATCTTCAGGGTCTCCTCGATGAAGAGCGGCACGCCGGCCGCTCGCTCCGCAACCTCGACCCGCGTCTCGCGGGGGAGCGTTCGTCCGCCCAGGACCGCGGCCATGAGCTCGTCCGCGTCGGCCGCGTCAAGGCGCTCGAGCCGCATCGTCGCGAACCTCGTCGCCGCCCCTTCCCACGGCGGCTCGAACTCCGGCCGCGCGGTCATGACGATCAGGACGCGCTCGCCGGCCGCGTCCCCGAGCAGGAGCCCGAGGAGCTCGAGGGTCGACGGGTCGGCCCAGTGGACGTCCTCGAAGACGGCGACGACGGGCCGGTGCGAGCTCTCGTCCGCGAGCAACGCCCGCAGCGCCGCGAACGTCCGGCGCTTCTGCTGCTGCGGGGAGAGCTCCGAGGCCTCGCCGGCGCTCGCCCCGGCGATCGAGAGGAGCGAAGCGAGCGCGGGGCCCGCCTCGTCCACCGAGAGCCCGTGGCGCTCGAGCTCGGCGGTCAGGGCGGCGAGGCGTTCTCCGTCCGCGCCCTTGCCGTCGACGCGAAGCGCCCGCTCGAGCTCCTCGGCGACCGGGTGGAGCGGGCTCGTCGCGAAGTAGGGTGAGGCCTGGAAGACGAGGCGCGTCGCCTCGGCGTCAACTCGCCGGCCCAGCTCGTGAACGAGCCGCGACTTGCCGATCCCCGGCTCCCCGGTCACGAGGACGGCCTGGCCCGAGCCGTCGCGCGCGAGCCGCCAGAGCTCTCGCAGTTGCGCCAGCTCCCGCTCCCGGCCCACGAGCGGCGTGAGGCCGGTGGCGGCGGCGAGGTCGAGACGGGTTCGGATGCCGGTGTCGCCTGCGACGCGGTACACCGTGAGGGGCTCCGCGATCCCCTTCAGCCTGACGTCCCCGACGGAGTCGAAGACGAAGTAGCCGCGCGTCACACGCTCCGTAGCCGCGCTGACCACGACAGTTCCGGGCTCCGCCAGTTTCTCCAGGCGCGCCGCCATGTTGACCGTGTCGCCGACCGCCAGGGAGTGCCGGCGCCCCCCTGCTCCCGTCTCGCTCACGACGACGAGGCCGGTGTGGATGCCGACACGCGCGGCGAGGCGGATCTCGCCGCCGCCGACTCCGGGACCGGAGAGCTCGCCGACCGCGGTGACGACCTCGAGACCCGCGCGCACCGCGTGCACGGTGTCGTCGCCCTGGGCGTGCGGATACCCGAAATAGGCGAGGACGCCGTCGCCCTGGTACTGCGCGACGTGGCCGTGGAAGCGCTCGATCACCTCGGCACACGCCTCGTGGTAGGCGCCGATCAGCTCGCCGAGATCCTCCGGGTCGAGCTGCTCGCTCAGCGGGGTCGACTCGACGAGATCGCAGAAGAAGACCGTCAGGTGCCTGCGCTGCGCCTCGTCGGTCCCGGCGCCCGCGCCTCTCCCCAGGCCGGGCCTTCCCGCCGACGCCGCGACGCCGGCTCCCCGCTCTCCCGCGTCTCGTCGCACGGCTCCCCTGCGCCCCCCTCGTTCCCGCGGCGCGCGGACGGTCTCGACGTCGCTCGAGGACATGTGTACACGATCCTCGTGCCTCGCTGCTTCGGCGGAAGTAGGGCTGGCAGGCATCGGTGGTGGTGCCAGCACCCGTTTCGAGCGGGTGGTGGCCGACGATCGGCCGACGCTCGCCGCGAGCGCCTACGCTACGCGTCCGCTTCCAGGTCCTCGCGGACGAGCGCGAACAGGACTCCGTCCACCCAGCGGCCGTTGCGCCAGTAGGCCTTCCGCTTCGTCCCCTCGCGGATGAACCCGCTTCGCTCGAAGTGGTGGATAGCCCGCTCGTTGTAGCCGTAGCACTCGAGCTGGACGCGGTGGTAGTTGAGGCCGTGGATCAGGTGAAGCGTGAAGAGCTCTGTCGCACGGCGGGCGAGACCGCGCGCGCGAAACTCGGGGTGGAGCATGAGCCCGAAGAGGTTGGCGATCCGGCTGCGCCGGTTGGCCACCTCGAACGCGATCGAGCCCGCCGGCCACCACGAGCCGTCCTCGTCGACCTCGATCACGAAGCGTCCCCGTTCGTGCGGCGCCGCCTCGGCCTGCTCCACCTCCTCCAGGAACGCGTCCGGGTCGCGTGCCGAGATGGCGGCCATGAACGGCGCCACGTCGTCGTTGACGGCGAGGCTCGCGAGGAAGTCGACGTCGCCGGCGCCCGCACGGCGGAGGCGGAGCCCGTCCCCGGGGATCGGCGCGCTCACGGCCTCGGGGCGACGGGGACGACGGCGCGACGCCGCGAGAAGCGCGCGACACCCGAGCCGAGCGCCACGCCGCCCAGGATGAGGACGAGCCCCAGGAGGGCGCTCGCGGTCAGGCGCTCGTCGAGGAGGACGACGCCGTACACGAGCGCTACGGGCGGGATGAGGTAGGTGACGAGCGCGGCGCGCGAGGGGCCGTAGCGGTTGAGCATCCGGTAGAAGAAGAGGAGGGCGATCGCCGTCCCGAGAACGCCGAGGCCGACGACCGATCCGCTCGCCTTCGCGCTCGGCAGGTGATCCGGGAGCCGGACGAGCGCGAGCGGCGTCAACATGACAGCGCCGGCGATCGACGAGCCCGTGACGATCACGAACGGCGAGGTGCGTCCGAAGCGGGCGGAGGCGAAGAGGTTGGAGATCGCGTAGCAGAGCGCCGCGGCGACAACCGCCAGTGTGCCGAGCACCCCCCACCAGCCTCCTTCGGGGTGGAAGCCGACGAGGACTCCGACCCCGAGGAACCCGACCAGGATTCCGAGGAGCCGGACTCCCGTCACCCTCTCGCTCGGGCGGAAGCGCAGGGCGAGGAGCGCGACGAAGATCGGGACGGGGGCGTTCGCGATCGCGGCGATCGACGAGTCGATGTGCGTCTCGCCCCACGCGATCATGGTGAACGGCAGGGCCGAGTTCATGAAGCCGAGGAAGGCGAAGCCGCCGATCCCCTCGCGCAAGCCCTCGAGCGCGGCCGATGCGCCGAGCTGGAGGACGAGGACGGGCGCGAGCACGAGCGCCGCGAGCATGAGGCGAAACCAGATCATCGGCACCGGGTCGATCTCCTCGACCGCGACCTTGATGAACATGAAGGACGCGCCCCAGATCCCGGCGACG
Organism: Thermoleophilia bacterium; assembly: GCA_014534155.1. The sequence goes on along the minus strand of JACVSB010000005.1, from coordinate 14,647 downwards.
AGGAGCAGCAAGGGGACGTATCCGCGCGCCATGCGGCCCACGCTACCCACTTGCCGTCGCCGCGATCGGGCGCGTCCGCCGGCCTCTCTAACCTCTTTCGCCTGAGCACGGTCGCGGAGGAACCGACCTTCCCCGCCGCCGCACGCGGCGAGAGGGAACGAGAGCCGCCGTTCCGCGCGCTCGGCCTCACCGGTGCCGAGTTCGAGCGCATCGCGGCACTCCTCGGGCGCCGGCCGAACCGTTGGGAACTCGCCGTCTTCTCGCTCCTCTGGTCCGAGCACTGCGCGTACAAGCACTCGGCGCTCCTCCTCGAGCGGTTCCCGAGTGAGGGCGAAGCGGTCCTGCAGGGGCCGGGCGAGAACGCGGGCGTCGTCGACGTGGGAGGAGAGGCGGTCGCATTCAAGGTCGAGAGCCACAACCACCCGTCGGCCGTCGAGCCCTTCCAGGGCGCGGCCACAGGCGTGGGAGGGATCCTGCGCGACGTCGTCGCCATGGGCGCCCGGCCGATCGCGCTCCTCGACGGCCTGCGCTTCGGCGAGCCGGGCTGGACGTTCGAGCGGGCGGTCGCGGGGATCGGGCACTACGGGAACTGCGTCGGCGTCCCGACCGTGGGAGGGGACACGTTCTTCGACGACGCGTACGCCGCCAACCCGCTCGTAAACGCGATGTGCGTTGGCATCCTGCCCGCCGAGCGGCTGACCCGCGCCGCGGCGAACGGGCCGGGAAACGCGATCGTCCTCTACGGGGCGACCACGGGGCGGGACGGAATCGGCGGCGCGAGCATCCTGGCGAGCCAGGAGCTCTCCGCGGAGGACGACGACAAGCGCCCGAGCGTCCAGATCGGCGATCCCTTTACGGGGAAGAAGCTGATCGAGGCGAGCCTCGCCCTGGTCGAGTCGCGGCTCGTCGAGTCGCTCCAGGATCTCGGCGCGGCCGGGCTCGCCTCCGCGCTCGCGGAGATGGCCGGCCGAGGCGGAGCCGGCGTGGAGGTCGCGCTCGACCGTGTTCCGCTCCGCGAGGACGGGATGAACCCCGTCGAGGTCGTGATCTCCGAGAGCCAGGAGCGCATGGTGGCCGTCGTCTCCCCCGAGAACGTCGGCGCCGTGGAGCGCGTCTGCCGGCGCTGGGAGCTCGCGGTAGCGGTCATCGGGGAAGTGACGGACACGGGCGAACTTCGCGCGACCTGGGACGGGAAGCTCGTCGGCTCCATCCCCGCGCGCCTGCTCACGGCCGAGGCACCGCGCTACCGCGTCGCTCCGCGCGCGCGCTCGCTCGAGCCGCCGATCCACCACCGGCCCCTTCCGGCGGAGCGCGCCGACCTGCTCGACCTCCTGCGCTCGCCCAACCTGCGCTCCCGCCGGGCGGTCTACGAGCGCTACGACCACCTCGTCGGCTCCCGCACCGTGCGCCGTCCCGGCCTCGACGCCGCCGTCCTGCGCCTGCGCCCGTCGCTTCGCGGCCTCGCGGTCTCGCTCGACGCCGCCGGGCGGATCGCGTCGCTCGACCCGCGCACGGGCGGCGCCGGCGCCGTGCTCGAGGCCGCGCGCAACGTCGCGTGCGCCGGAGGGCTCCCTCTCGCCATCACCAACTGCCTCAACTTCGGCAACCCCGAGCGCGCGGAGGCGGGCTGGGAGCTCGTGGAGGCGATCGAGGGGATGGCGCAGGCCTGCGAGGCGCTCTCGATCCCCGTCGTGTCCGGGAACGTCTCCCTCTACAACGAGACGGACGGGCGCTCCGTCTACCCGACACCGGCGGTCGGCTGCGTGGGCGTCGTCGACGACGTGCGAACACTCCCCGGCCGCTGGCGCGAGGGCGACGCCATCCTCGTCGCGGGGCAGCCGGCGCTCGCGCTGGACGGCTCCGAGTACCAGGCGCGCTTCCTCGGAGGCCCCGCTGGCCGTCCGCCGCCCCCGGATCTCGCGGCAGAGGCGGGACTCGTCCGCTTCCTCGCCGCCGCCGCGCCGGTCCTGACGAGCGCCCACGACGCCGCCGAGGGCGGGCTCGCGATCGCGCTGGCCGAGTCCGCCCTCTGGGCCGGGATCGGAGCGGACGTGGACCTCGACGACGACGCGCTCGCCTGGTTCGGCGAGGGCGGAGGACAGGCGGTCGTCACGTGCCGCCCGCGAGACGTCGCCCTCCTCGAGGGCGTTCCGCTCCGCGCGGTCGGCGTGGTGGGCGGCGGCTCGCTCCTCGGGGTGACGCTCGCCGAGCTTCGCGACGCGCACGAGGAGTCCTGATGTGCGGCGTGCTCGGGATCCATGCGCGGGGACGCGACGTGGCGCGCCTAGCGTACTTCGGGCTCTTCGCCCTCCAGCACCGCGGTCAGGAGTCGGCCGGAATCGCGGTCTCCGACGACGGCCGCCTGACGGCGCTGCGCGAGATGGGCCTCGTCACGCACGTCTTCTCGGAGGACAAGCTTCGCGGACTGCGCGGGAACGCCGCGATCGGGCACTGCCGCTACTCGACCACCGGAGGCGCGCGCTGGGCGAACGCCCAGCCGCTGGTCCAGCACGGGGCGGCGCGCACGGTCGCGCTCGCCCACAACGGGAACCTGGTCAACACGACGGCGCTCCGTGAGGGGCTCGCGGCGCGCGGGATCCGGCTTCAATCGACGTCGGACACGGAGGTCATCGCTGCGCTGCTCGCCCACGACGAGCGGCCGCTCGCGGACGCGGTCGCCGCGACGATGGCGCGTCTCGAGGGCGCTTTCACCGTCGTCGCGCTCGCGGAGGGGAAGCTCGTGGGGTTCCGCGACCGCGACGGGATCCGCCCGCTCGTCCTGGGGGCGCTCGGGGACGACCTCGTCCTCGCCTCGGAGACGTGCGCCCTCGACCTGCTCGGGGCAGTGTTCGTACGGGAGGTCGAGCCCGGCGAGCTCGTCGTCATCGACGGACGCGGCCTCGCGTCTCGCCGCCTCGGGCCCGCCCGCGACCGCTCCGCGCTCTGCATCTTCGAGTTCATCTACTTCGCGCGCCCCGACTCGACGCTCCGCGGCGTCGAGCTGCACGGGGCGCGCGTCAGGATGGGCGAGCGGCTGGCCTCGGAAGCACCGGTGGAGGGGGACCTCGTCATCGGGGTTCCCGACTCCGGGACGCCCGCGGCGATCGGGTTCGCGCGGGCGAGCGGCATCCCCTACGGCGAGGGGCTGATCAAGAACCGCTACGTCGCCCGGACCTTCATCGAGCCGGACCAGACGCTTCGCGAGCAGGGGATCAGGACGAAGTTCAACCCGCTCGCCGACGTGGCGGGGAAGCGGATCGTCGTCGTGGACGACTCGATCGTCCGCGGCACGACCACCAGGGGGATCGTGGCCACGCTCTTCGAGGCGGGCGCGCTCGAGGTACACGTGCGGATCTCCTCTCCGCCGATCGTCTCCCCTTGCTTCTACGGGATCGACATGGCGGCAGAGGAGGAGCTCGTCGCCGCGGGGCGCTCGCTCCGAGACGTCCGCCGGGCGATTGGCGCGACGTCGCTCGCCTACCTCTCCCTCGAGGGCTTGCAGGACTCGACGCAGCGCCCCGCCTCCACGTTTTGCCGCGCGTGCCTGACGCGGCGGTATCCGACGCCGCCGCCTGCCGGGCTCGCGCTCGCGAAGGACCGCTTCGAGCCTGAGCGCGTCTAGGCTTTCCGGGCCGTGCCCGTCGTCTCGCGCCTTTCGATCACGCCCGTCAAGGGACTCGCGCTCTCCGACCGCGACGCGGTCACTCTGACCGCGACCGGGGTGCCCGAGAACCGCCGCTTCTACCTCGTGGACGAGGCGGGCAAGCTCTGGAAGGGAACGCTGGACGGCCCCCTCTTCGGCGTCCGGGCCGAGACCGACGCCGACGGCAAATGGCTTCGGCTCACGTTCCCCGACGGGCGCGTGCTCGACGGAGCCGTCGAGCTCGGGGAGCCGACGTTCACGCCGTTCTGGGACCGCCCGGTGCGCGCGCACGTGGTCGAAGGCCCGTGGGCAGGAGCTCTCTCGGAGCTCCTGGGCTCGGACGTCCGCCTGCTCCGCGCAGAGGAGCCGGGCGGGGCGACCGACGCCGCGCCCGTCTCGCTCCTCTCCGACGCCTCGCTGGCCGAGCTCGCGCGCCGGGCCGGCACGCCCGCCGTGGACGGGCGCCGCTTCCGCATGCTCGTCCACGTGGCCGGTACCGAGCCCCACGAAGAGGACGAGTGGCTCGGGCACGAGGTGCGGCTCGGCGGCGCGCTCGTGCGGGTGACGAAGCCGGACGCGCGCTGCCGCATGACGACGCGAAACCCGGACACCGGGATCCGGGACTTCGACACGCTGAAGACGATCAAGGACTACCGTGGCGTGCGAGAGGGAAGCGGGATCGACTTCGGCGTCTACGCGGACGTCGTCGCGCCCGGCGTCGTCGCCGTCGGAGATCCCGTGACGCCCGTCTCCTAAAGGGGCGGGTGCCCCGGCCCCTCGCGGGGGTCGCCGAGGGCGCCGACGTCGAGGACGACGGTCTTCAGGTCGGTCATGTCCAGGAGCGTGTAGCGGCCGCCGATTCGGCCCCACCCGGTGCGCGTTCCCGCCGCGCCCCCGAACGGCTCCTGCGCCTCCCAGTAGTCGCTCGAGTCGTTGACGACGACGTTCCCCACGCGAAGCTCGTCCAGGAAGCGAAACGCCCGCCGCAGCGAGCGGGTGTAGACCGCCGCCTGCAGACCGAGGTGAGACGCGTTCGCGACCGCGAGCGCCTCGTCGTCGTCCGCGACCGGGATGACGGGAACGATCGGCCCGAACGTCTCGTCGAGATTGACGAGCGTGTCGAACCCGACCCCGTCCACCACGGTCGGCTGGTAGTAGAGCCTCGTCGGCCGCCCGTCCTCGCGCGTGCCGCCGAGGACGACCGTCGCGCCCTTCTCCACGGCGTCCTCCAGGTGCGCGTCCATCTTCTGCGCGGTCGGCTCGTTCTGCATCGGGCCGACGAGGGTCTCGTCGTCGAAGGGGTCGCCGAGCTTCCACGTCTCGGCCTCGCGCACGACGGCGGCCAGGAAGTCCTCGTGCACGCGCCGGTCGACGAGAACGCGCTCGCTCGCGCAGCACACCTGCCCCGCGCAGAAGAAAGCGCCGTACGCGGCGCCCCTGGCGGCGAGCTCGAGGTCGGCGTCCGCGCACACGACGACCGGGCCGTTGCCGCTCGCCTCGATCAGGGTGCGGCGCAGGCCGGCGGTGCGGACGATCGCCTCGGCGGTCGTGTGCGAACCGACGAACCCGACGGCGTCCACGTTCTCGTCCGAGACGAGCGCGCTTCCGACCTTCCCTGCGCCGTAGACCACGTTCACGACCCCGTCGGGAACGCCGGCATCGGCGAGGACCTGCGCGAAGCCGGCCATCGCGACGGGCGTCCATTCGGACGGCTTGACGACGAAGGCGTTGCCCACCGCGAGGCCGGGCGCGAGGAGCTCGCCGGGGATCTCGAGCGGGAAGTTCCACGGTGTGATGGCGGCGTAGACGCCGTTCGGCTTGCGGAACGTGAGGATCCGCTTGTTCACGTCCTGCGACGGGATGACCGCTGACTCGAGCCGCTTCGCGTCCTCGGCAGCGACCCGGAAGTTCTCCGCGGTCTCCTCCACCTCCGGAACTGCCTCGGCCGTGTACGGCTTGCCCTGCTCCAGCGTCAGCGCGCGGGCGAGCTCCTCCACGCGCTCCTCGAGGAGGTCGGCGATGCGGTGGCACACCTCGGCGCGCTCCCACGCCGAGAGGCGCCCCCAAGCCGGCTGCGCCTCGCGGGCCGAGCGCGCGGCCCTGGCGACGTCCTCGCGACTCGCGGTCGGAGCCTCGGCGAGCGTCTCGCCGGTCACGGGGGAGACGATCGTCCGCGTCTCCTCGCCGGTCGACTCGACCCAGTCGCCGTCGATGAAGTTCTGGAGCGTGCGGACGCCGACCGCCATCAGGCGTCCACGACGTAGCGCTCCCACGCTTCGTCGAGGATCTGGCGCAGGACGGCGAGGAACTCGTCCAGCTCGGCCCGCCCCGCGACGAGCGGCGGCGAGAACTGCGCGGCCGTCTCCGCACGGTCGTCGACGCGCATGTAGACGCCGAGCTCGCGGGCACGGGGAACGAGGAAGCGCTTGATCAGCTCGTCGCGCTCAGCCGGCGCGAACGTCGCCTTCGTCGCCTTGTCCTTCACGAGCTCGAGCGAGTAGAAGAACCCATCCCCGCGCACGTCGCCGACCATCGGGTGCTCGTCGCCGAAGGCCTCGAAGGCCGAACGGAACTCGTCGGTGTGCCGCTGCACGCGGCCGATCAGGCCCTCGCTCTCGAAGACGTCGAGGTTCGCGAGCGCGATCGCGCAGCCGACCGGATGGCCGCCGAAGGTGATCCCGTGCGTGAACATGGCGGTCGGCTCCGCGAAGAAGGGCTCGATCACCTTCTCGCCCGCAACGAGCGCGCCCAAGGGGGCGTATGCGCTCGTCAATCCTTTGGCCATGGTCATCATGTCCGGCTGGATGCCGTAGCGCGTGGAGCCGAACCAGTCCCCCACGCGCCCGAAACCGGTGATGACCTCGTCGGCGACGAGAAGCACGCCGTGCTCGTCGCAGATCTCGCGGATCCGCTGGAAGTACCCCGCCGGGGGCGTGATCGACCCACCGCTGTTCTGGACCGGCTCCATGATCACCGCCGCGACCGTGAGGGGGTCCTCGTTGCGGATGATCGCGTCTACCTCGTCGGCGCACGCGAGCGTGCAGGCCGGCTTCTCCGCGCAGTACGGGCAGCGGTAGCGGTAGGGCATGGGAGCTCGCAGGCAGCCGGGGAGAAGAGGTTCGAACTGGGAGCGAAGCGAGGGGCTCCCGTTGATCGAGATCGCGCCCATCGTCGTCCCGTGGTAGGCGCTGCGCCGCGTGATGTACTTGTAGCGCGTGGGCTCGCCGCGCAGCCGGTGGTACTGGCGCGCCACCTTGAGCGCGGCCTCGACCGCCTCCGAACCTCCCGAGACGAAGAAGATCCGGCCCACCTCGATGGGGACGAGCCGGGCGAGCCTCTCAGCGAGCTCGAGCGCCGGCGGCGTCGCGAAGCCGACCCAGTTGGTGAAGAACGGGAGCTTCTCGAGCTGCTCGCGGGCCGCCTCGGCGACCTCCGGCCACGGCCCGTAGCCGATGTTCACGCAGTAGAGAGCCGCGAGCGCGTCCAGGTAGCGGTTGCCCTCGGTGTCCCAGATGTAGCAACCCTCGCCGCGCTCGATCACGATCGGGCTCGCGGACGCGCCGGCCGGCGTGAAATGGCGCCAGAGGCGGTCGCTGACGGGGGCGCTCGCCACGGAGCGCGAGTCTACCGCCCCTCGCACGGCGCACGGCGCCCGGCGCCGCTCGCTTACCCGTTCTCGAGAACCTTCCCGAGCTTCGCCAGTCCGCGGGAGAGGAGGTAGCCGACCGTGAGAACCGTGGCAGCGGTGACGAAGTCGCGCGGCCCCACCGTGTCGGCCGCGAGCGCGACGAGCCCGATCACGAAGACGACGACGAGGAAGACGACGAGCTCGCCGTTCGGCACGGGCGGGAGACCCGGCCCGTAGTACGGCTGCTCGGGACGCCGCGGCGGCGCAGGGGCAGAGGCGGACATGCGGCGGAGTTCGCGGCCCTTCCGGCCTTTCCTCTTCTACGATCTGCACGCCCGGTGCAGCTCTTCCACTACCACCTCGTCACGAGCAAGGTCCGGCTCGTCGAGGCCCGCTACCTCGGGAAGCTCGGCTTCGAGCTGATCGCCCGTTACGGGTGGGTCGGTGAGGCCTCGCACTGGTTCGAGGCCGGGACGAGCTGGGACGAGCTCGAGCGGATGGGCTTCCGCCTGCGCCTGATCGAGCTCGGGCGCGGTGCGGTCAACGTCGTCGTGCAGCCCGGCCACTGGGAGGTTCCGCGGGTCGACCATCTCGGCGTGGCCCTGGACGAGGACGGGTACCTCGCCGCGCTCGAGCGTGCGTCCGATCTCGACCTGAAGATTCAGGATCATCCCGGAAAGCGAACGTTCATCACCACGAACGCCGGGTTCCGCCTCGAGGTGCACCCGCCTCGGGACTGGATCGAGGAGACGCTGGCGGCCGCGCCGGACCTGCGCCTGGCCGAGCTCCACCTGCGCGCCGACGACCCGCACACGAAGGTGACGGCCCTGGCGGAGATCCTCGAGCTCCCGCGCAGCGCCCACGAGGTCGTGGTCGGCGGCACGGTCGTCCGCTTCCTGCCGGGCGGGCCTGAGGGCCGGCCCGAGCTCGTCGCCGAGGTCGTCGAGTGACGACGTACGACGCCGCCGGCGTCTCGCTCGCCGCGGCCGGCGCCGTCGTCGAGCGCGTGGGCGCGGCGGTCGAGTCGACGCGGACACCGGGCGTCGTCGGCTCCTTCGGCGCCTTCGCGGGCCTCTACGCGCTCGACGACGAGCGCCTCCTCGCCGCCTCGACCGACGGCGTCGGCACGAAGCTCGTCCTCGCGCGCCGGGCGCGGCGTCTGCGGGACGCAGGACGGGACCTGGCCGCGCACTGCGTGAACGACGTGCTGACGACGGGGGCCGAGCCGCTCTTTTTCCTCGACTACGTGGCGGCCGCGCGGCTCGAGCTCGACGAGGTGGCGGAGCTCGTCTCCGGCGCCGCCGACGTCTGCCGCGCGGCGCGCTGTGCGATCCTCGGCGGCGAGACGGCCGAGATGCCCGGCGTCTACCGCGAGGAGGAGCTGGACTTCGCAGGCACGTGCGTCGGCCTCGTGCGCCGCGATGCCCTCGTCGACGGCGCCCGCGTGAGCGACGGCGACATCGTGCTCGGGCTCCCCTCCTCGGGCCTGCACGCGAACGGCTACTCGCTCGTCCGCCGGCTGCTCGAGGACGGCGCGCACGTGGCGGACCCTGATCCCGACCTCCTCCTCGCACCGACGCGCCTCTACCTCGAGGACGTGCGGCGGATGCGCGCCGCGGCGGACGTGAAGGCGCTGGCGCACGTCACGGGCGGCGGCATCGCAGCGAACCTCGCGCGCGTGCTGCCGCCGGGGCTCGGCGCGCGGATCGACGCCGCCGCATGGTCGCGGCCGCCGGTCTTCGCGTGGCTCGAGGAGCGAGGCGTGAGCGAGGAGGAGCAGCGACGCGTCTTCAACCTGGGGATCGGCTACTGCGCCGTCGTCCCCGCGGCCGACGCGCCGCGCACGGGCTTCCCGGCCATCGGGCGCGTCGAGTCTGGCCTGTCGGGCGTCGTCTTCGCATGAGCGCGACTCGACGCACGCGGAGCGTCCCCCGCCAGGAAGCGCGACCCAGGCGCGGGACTCGGTGCGCTACGCCCGTCGCGGGGGAACCGGTAATCCGGGGGGTCCCCGGGGCGGAGTGTCGGCGGCCGTGAGCCCGTCCAGAAAGGCCGAGCGGTGATCGGCGTCCTCGTCTCCGGCGAGGGGACGAACCTGCAGGCGCTCGTCGACGCCGGGCTCCCCGTCGTCGCCGTCGCCTCGAACCGGTGGGGCGCGCCTGCGCTCGCGCGGGCCGAGCGGGAGGGGATCCCGGCCGCGGTCTTCGACCTCGACCGCTACCACTCGCGCGAGGCCAGGGACCTTGCCATGGCGGCCTGGCTCGCGGAGCGCGGGGTCGAGCTCGTCGTCTGCGCCGGCTACATGCACCTCCTCACGCGTCCCTTCCTCGCCCGCTTTCCCGCGCTGAACGTGCACCCGTCGCTCCTCCCGGCCTTCCCCGGCATGCACGCCGTGCGCGACGCCCTCAGCGCGGGAGTCGCCGAGACGGGCGTGACGGTGCACTTCCTGGACGAGGGGGTCGACACCGGGCCGGTCGTGGCGCAGGAGCCCGTGGCGGTGCACCCGCGCGACACTGTCGAGACGCTGGGCGCGCGGATCCACGCCGTCGAGCACCGCCTCCTTCCCAGCGCGACACGACGCTGCCTCGCCACCCGTTCTACGCTCTCGCCCGAGAACTTGACACCTCCTGCCCGCGATGGTTGAGCGCGCCCTCGTCTCCGTCTTCGACAAGACGGGCCTCGACGAGTTCGCGCGCGACCTGAGCGACCTCGGCGTCGAAATCGTGGCGAGCGGTGGAACCGCGCGCTACATCGCCGAGCTCGGCCTCCCGGTAACGCCGGTCGACGCGCTCACGGAGATTCCCGAGCTCCTTGGCGGGCGCGTGAAGACGCTGCACCCGAGGATCCACGCGGCCATCCTCGCCCGTCGCAACCTGGAGGAGGACGTGCACGCCCTGGACGCGTACGACATCCGGCCCTTCGACCTCGTCTGCGTCAACCTCTACCCCTTCCAGTCCGTCGCCGCCCGCAAGGACGTGCGGGAGGAGGAGGCCGTCGAGATGATCGACATCGGCGGCCCGGCGATGCTGCGGGCGGCGGCAAAGAACTTCCTCCACGTGCTGCCCGTCTGCTCACGCGAGCGCTACGGGCCCCTCGTCTCCGAGCTTCGCATCCAGGGCGACGTGGGGATCCAGACGCGGCGCGCCCTCGCCGCCGAGGCGTTCGCGCACACCGCCGCGTACGAGGCCTCGATCGCCGCCTGGTTCTCCGATCGCGAGACGTTCCCGGACCGCCTGATCGTCTCGCTGGAGAAGGTCGTCGACCTGCGCTACGGCGAGAACCCGCACCAGCGCGGCGCCTACTACGCCGAGGCGGGCGCCCGTCGGCACCTCCTCTCGCGCGTGGACCAGCTCGGCGGTAGCCAGCTCTCGTACAACAACCTGAACGACCTCGACGCCGCGCGCGCGGTCCTGCGCGACTTCACGGTGCCCGCTTGCGTCGTCGTCAAGCACGCGAGCCCCAGCGGCTGCGCGCTCGGCCACGACGCCGAGGAGGCGTACGCGAAGGCGCACGGCGCGGATCCCGTTTCTGCCTACGGCGGAGTGGTAGCGCTCAACCGCCGGGTGGAGCGGCCACTGGCCGAGCGGCTCGCGGACGAGTTCGTGGAGGTGGTGATCGCGCCGGAGTACACGAGCGAAGCGTCCGAGCTCCTGGGGCGCAAGCGGGCGCTGCGCCTCCTCCAGGACCGCGAGCGCCGCGGCGGGACGCCGGGGGAGCGCGACTACCGGCGCGTGCTGGGGGGCGTGCTCGTGCAGGACACGGACACGGACGTCGACGAGCGCGAGGCGATGGAGGTCGTGACAACGCGCATCCCCGGCGAGCCGACGTGGGGCGATCTCCTCTTCGCCTGGCGCGTCGCCAGGCACGTCGCCTCGAACGCGATCGTGCTCGCCAAGGACCTGCAGACGATCGGCATCGCCGCCGGCGAGCAGAGCCGCGTGGACGCCGTGCGGATCGCGCTCGAGAAGGCGCGGACGCACGGTCACGACGCGCGCGGATCCGTCCTCGCCTCCGACGCCTTCTTCCCGTTTCCCGACGGGCCCGAGCTCGCACTCTCCGCAGGCGTGGGAGCGCTGATCCAGCCTGGTGGCTCGAAGCGAGACCCAGAGGTGCTGGACGCCGTGGAGCGGGCGGGCGCGACGATGGTGTTCACGGGGCGCCGCCACTTCCGCCACTAGCGCCCGCTAGCAGAGGGCTTAGGCTACCCCTCGTGGATCGCGCGTACCCGACCGTCCTCGACCTCGTGGGCGGGACGCCGCTCGTCCGGCTCCAGCGGCTCGCGCGCGGGCTCGAGCCGCTGCTCCTCGCGAAGCTCGACTACCTGAACCCGGGAGGCAGCGTGAAGGACCGGATCGGCCTCAAGATGATCGAGGCGGGCGAGCGCGACGGCAAGCTGCGCCCCGGCGGAACGATCGTCGAGCCGACGAGCGGCAACACGGGCGTCGGCCTCGCGATCGTCGCTGCCCTCCGCGGCTACCGCTGCATCTTCGTCATGCCCGACAAGGTCTCGCAGGAGAAGATCTCGCTCTTGCGTGCGTACGGATCGGAGGTCGTCATCTGCCCGACGGCCGTGTCTCCCGAGTCGCCCGAGAGCTACTACTCGGTCTCGAACCGCCTGGCCGAGGAGATCCCTGGCGCCTTCAAGCCTGACCAGTACGCGAACAGCGCGAACCCCGAGGCACACTACGAGACGACTGGGCCCGAGCTCTGGGAGCAGACGGCCGGCGAGCTCGACGTGCTCGTGCTCTCCGTCGGGACGGGTGGAACGATCTCCGGCGCCGCACGGTACCTGAAGGAGCGAAAGCCCGACCTCCGCGTCGTCGGCGCCGACCCCGAGGGATCCATCTACTCGTCCGAGAGCGTGCACCCGTACCTCGTCGAGGGGATCGGCGAGGACTTCTGGCCGAGCACCTTCGACCCCGCGCTCGTGGACGAGTACGTCACGGTCTCGGACCGCGATTCCTTCCTTACGGCTCGCCGGCTCGCACGTGAGGAGGGACTCCTCGTCGGCGGCTCAGGCGGAACCGCCGTGTGGGCGATGCTGCACGTCGCCCGACGCTACGGAGCGGGGACGACCGTCGTCACGCTGATCCCCGACAGCGGCCGCGGGTACCTCTCGAAGTTCTACGACGACAACTGGCTGGCGGAGTACGGGATCCTGGAGCGCAAGGCGCCCGCGCCCACGATCGAGGAGGTTCTCGCCTTCAAGCGCGAGGGGGAGCCCGGGGTGCCGGAGCTGATCCTGCTCGGCACGCACGAGAAGCTGGGGCAGGCGATCGAGCTCATGCAGCGCTACGGGATCTCCCAGATTCCAGTCGTGCGGCACGAGCCCGTCGACTCCCTGGCGGACGTCGTCGGGTCGGTCCGCGAGCGCGGTCTCCTCGACCGCCTGTTTGCGAACCAGGACGCGCTCAACGACGACGTCGCGGCCGCGATGGAGCCGCCCCTGCCCGCCGTCGAGATCGCTGAGTCGGTGGACACGGTGTTCGCCGACCTCTCCGGCGGCAGCCCGGCCGTCGTCGTCGCGAGCCGGGGTCGCCCGGTCGGGGTCCTCACGCGCGCGGACCTGCTCGAGTACCTCGCGCACCAGCGCGGCCCCGACGGGGAACGCCGGCCACGCGGACGCTGACGCTGACACTCGCGCAAGCGCGCGCCGTCGTCGTCTCCGCGCAGGACTACGCCGGCCGGACACGACGCGGCCAAGCGGACGACGTGGAGGCGGCGATCGCGCGCCTCTCGTGCGTCCAGCTCGATTCCATCACGGCGGTCGAGCGAAGCCACCGGATCGTGCTCGGGTCCCGGGTCGGCGTCTACCCGCGAGGAACGGTGTCCCGGCTCCTCGTCGAGGGGCGCGTGTTCGAGTACTGGGCCCACGAGGCGTGTCTGGTCCCGATCGACGACTTCGCGCTGTTCAAACGGCGGATGCAGAGCCGCCGGATGCACCACTGGTACGGCCCCGTCGTCGACTCGGAGCCGGAGCTCGCGGCGCGCGTCCTCGCCGAGATCCGGGAGCGAGGGCCGCTCGGATCGCGCGACTTCGAGGGCGCCGGCGGCGGCCTGTGGCAGTGGAAGCCCGCCAAGCGGATGCTCGAGGCGCTCTGGACCGCGGGCGAGCTCGTCGTCTCGGGGCGGCGCGGCTTCGAACGCCTGTACGAGCTCCCGGAGCGCGTGATCCCCCGCGAGCAGCTGGACGCGCCGGCGCCGAGCGAGGACGAGTACCTGCGCGGGCTCGTCGTGCGCGCGGTCACCGCGCGGGGGGCGCTGACCGAGCGCGCTATCGCCGACCACTACCGGGTCGCCGGCGGCATCCGGCGCATCCGCCCCGCGCTTGCGGCCCTCCTCGCCGAGGGACGGCTCGCCACCGTCCCGGTCGCGGACGGAGGCCCGGCGCTCGTCGTCGCGCCCGGCGCCGACCTCGAGCCCGAGGCGCCCGCGGAGGCCGTTCTCCTCTCCCCCTTCGACAACCTCCTCTGGGACCGCGAGCTCGTCGAGCGGCTGTTCGCCTTCCGGCACCGCATCGAGGTGTACAAGCCGCCGCACGAGCGGGAGTTCGGCTACTACGTCCTCCCGTTCCTGCGCGGCGATCGCCTGGTCGGCCGAGCCGACCTGAAGACGGACCGGCGGGCCGGGCAACTGCGCGTCGTGGCGCTCCACCTGGAGCGCGGGGTGCGCGAGAGCGGGGCGCTCCGGCGCAGCTTCGAGGGCGCGCTCGCCCGCCTGGCCGGCGTCGTGGGCGTTGGTACGATCGAGACGCCGTGGACTTCGAGACCCGCGCGATCCATGAGGGCCAGGAGCCGGATCCCGCCACGGGCTCGGTGATCGTCCCGATCTACCAGACGTCGACGTACGCGCAGGAGGAGGTCGGGAAGCACAAGGGCTTCGTCTACTCGCGCACCGGCAACCCCACGCGCAAGGCGCTGGAGACGTGCCTCGCCTCCCTCGAGGGCGCTGCGCACGGGTTCGCGTTCGCCTCCGGGATGGCGGCCACGACCACCGTCCTCCAGCTCGTGGGCCCCGGGGATCGCGTCGTGTGCGTGAACGACGTCTACGGAGGCACGTACCGGCTCTTCTCGAAGGTCCTCGCGCCGAAGGGCTACGAGTTCGAGTTCCTGCCCGCGCACGAGATCTCCGGGTCGCTGGCCGCCGCGCTGGACGAGCGCACCAGGCTCGTGTGGGTGGAGACGCCCACGAACCCGCTCCTGAACGTGGTCGATATCGCCGCCGCGGCCGAGGCCGCACACGCCGCCGGCGCTCTCGTGGTCGTCGACAACACCTTCGCGACCCCGTACCTGCAGCGGCCGCTCGACCTCGGCGCCGACGTCGTCGTCCACTCGACCACGAAGTACCTCGGAGGCCACTCCGACGTCGTCGGCGGCTTC
>JACVSB010000135.1 GCA_014534155.1 Thermoleophilia bacterium | reverse complement strand
CGTAAAGGGTCGCCGGGCGTCCGCCGGGCCCGAACACCGCGGCGGAGCTCGCATAGACGAGTCCCCGAACCTGCGCCGGCGCGGACCGCGCCGCTTCGAGGACGCGAAGGGTCCCGAGCACGTTCACCAGCGAGCCGCGAGCCGGATCCTGAGCGACGAACGGGATCTGGAGCGCCGCGAGGTGGACGATCCGCGACACGCCCTGCTCCGCCACGACGCGCGCGACGAGATCCTCCTCGACGATGTCCCCGGCGACCAGGACGACGTCGCCCATGCGCTCCTCGCCGAGGATCGCGCGGAGGCGGTGCGGGTCCGCCTCGCGGTCGAGCGCGACGCAGCGCTCGCCGCTCTCCACGAGGTTCTTCACGACCCAGGAGCCGAGGCAGCCGCCGCTGCCGGTGACGAGGAAGCAGTCTCCCGAGGCCGCGCTCAAGCCGCGCCGACCATATCGCGGCTCGCTCGTACACTGCGCCGGGCTGGTCGGGTCGCGCGTCGATGACCTCGACACCCCGCCCTCGTCGTCGACCTTCAGCGTCTCGAGCGCAACCTCGAGGGGTGGCAGCGCTACTGCGTTGAGGCGGGGATCGACGACGTCCTCATCCCGTACAACGTGCTCGGGCGAGCGAAAGCTCGCGCGACGGCCGGGTGCTCGCGCGCTGGCCCGTGGCGGGCCGCGGCCGCTCCCGCTAGCGGCTACTCGTTGTAGGCAAGCGGCGGGCCGCCGGGAGCGGCCGCCATGAGCCCGCCGTCGACCGCCAAGCTCGTCCCCGTGACGAACGAGGCGGCCTCCGAGGCGAGGAAGAGGACGCCCTCGGCCACCTCCTCCGGCCGGCCGATCCGCGCCATCGGGTGGATCAGGCCGAAACGGCGCAGCTGCTCCTCGGGATCCGAAGAGACCTGTGCCTCGCGGCGCACCATCGGCGTGTCGATCGCGCCGGGCAGGACGGCGTTCACCCGAACGCCCCTGGTCGCGCCCTCGAGCGCGAGCGCGCGCATGAGCGCCGACACCCCGCCCTTGGAAGCCGCATAGGCGCCGGAGTCTGGCGACGTGATGAGCGCGTGGGGCGAGGACGTGATCACGATCGCCCCCCGCTCCTGCGCGAGCATCTGGAGGAACGCATACCTGCAGGCGAGGTAGACGCCGGTCAGGTTCACGTCGATCACACGCCGCCACTCCGCGAGCTCGGTGTCGGCGATCGTCTTCGTCCACTCGATCCCGGCGTTCGCGTGCATGACGTCGAGGCGCCCGCGCTCGGCGACGACGTCCTCGATGGCACCGCGAACCGCGGGCTCTGCGGTCACGTCCACGTGGCGGAAGCGTCCCCCGATCTCGCTCGCGACGCGCTCCCCCTCGTCGTTTACGTCGAGGATCGTGACGTGCGCCCCTTCCGCCGCGAAGGCCCGGGCGGAAGCCGCCCCGATCCCGGTCGCAGCCCCGGTGACGACGACGACGCGGTCGCCGAAGCGCGTCACGACGGCTTCCTCGCCAGCGCCTCGACCTCGATCAGGAGCCCCGGCGCGAGGCCGGCCTGCACCGTCGTCCGCGCCGGATAGGGCGGGGAGAAGTAACGCTCGTACGAGGCGTTGTAGGCGTCGAACTCGCCGAGGTCCGAGAGGAACGTCGTCACCTTGACCACGTCGGCGAGCGTGCAGCCGGCGGCGGCGAGGCAGCGGGAGAGGTTCTCGAACACCTGCCGGGCTTGAGCCTCCATCGTCTCTCCCACGAGCTCGCCGTCCTCGCCGAACGCGACCTGGCCCGCAGTTGCGACGAGGTCACCGCTCACGACGACGGGCGAGTACGGAGCCTTCGGCCGGGCGATGCCCGCCGGTTGCAGTGCTTCACGGTTCACGGTGCTCCTTTCGCTCGCTGATTTCGAGACGCTCCCGGCCCGCCCGCTAGAGCGTGTGCTGGAAGCGGGTCAGAACCTCGTTGCCCGAGGCCCGGACGACGAAGACGTGCTCGAGGCGGATGCCTCCCCAGCCCTCGCGGTACACGGCCGGCTCGACGGCGAGAACCATGTCCTCCTCGATCACGTCCTCGCTGCCCGGGATGAGGAGCGGGCGCTCGCACCAGGACGCGCCCACGCCGTGGCCGGTGTGGTGGGCGTACGTCGGGCCCCATCCCGAGAGCTCCTCCCGGACCGCGCGGTCGACCTCGCCTGCGACGGCGCCCGGGCGCGAGAGCGAGATCGCGCGCTCGAGCGCCGCCCGGACCGCGTCGAAGATCTGCCGCTGCTCGCCCGTCGGGTCCCCGACGACGACCGCGTTCGCCGTGTCCGACCAGGCTCCGGCCATCCAGGGCGAGGTGTCCGTGAGCACGAGGTCGCCCTCGCGCAGCTCGCGCGCCCCGGCGACGTCGCCGCCCGTCCCCGTCGCCTCGCCCGCGGTCACGGTCAGGACGGCCGGGACGCGGCGCCCGGCCTCGCGGTACATCGCAGCCAGGGCGAGACCGGCGACCTCAGCCTCGCTTCGGCCGGGTCGTGCCTCGTCCTTGACCGCCTGCTGCACGACGTCCGCGAGCCGGGACGCGCGCCGGATCGCCTCGACCTCGACCGGAAGCTTCCGCCTGCGCGCCTCCACGACGAGGCCGTCGACCGGGACGAGCTCGGCCCCCCGCTCGCGCAGGAGTTCGCCGACCCGGAGCGGGAGCGCTCGCGCCTCCACTCCCGTCTTGCCGGGAGGGATCTCGAGCGTCCGCTCGAGCTCGGCCACGGCGTCGGGCGGGGTGCCCACAAAGGCGTGCGTGCGTGCGACGACGACCGGCAGCGGGCTGGTGTCCGCGACGGCGGTGGCGTAGAACGTCGGCACGAGGAGGGTGGCGTCGTCGCGCGTGAGGACGAGGAGCGGCGGAGCCGCCGTGAAAGGATCGCTTACGGGCCAGTCCTCGAACGGCTGCTCGAAGCCCGTGAGGTGCGCGAGCGTCTCGGGATGCGAGAGCACTGCCTGCTGCAGCCCCTGGGACTCGAGGCGGGCGCGGAGGCGGTCGAGCACCTCGCTCACCCGCGGCTCACCCCGCGCCCGTCCGCGTGCGGCTCGTACGGAGAGAACGCACCCTCACGGCGATAGAGCTCCGCGTAGCGCTCGACGCGGTCGCGGTCGAGCTCGGCCCCGATCCCCGGCGCCTCGGGCAGCACGAGGCCTCCCTCGACGATCGGGGGAACGCCGCCCGCGACGACGTCGTCCGCGAGGAGCTGCGCGTGCGTCTGGTGCGCGAGCCCGGCGTTCGGGCACACGGCGAGAACGTGTGCGCAGGCGAGCGTGGAGACACCGAGGTCGCCGAAGCTGTGCTTGACGATGGGCGTGTCGGCGATCTCGGCCACCGCGGCGAGGGTGCGAAAGCGCGCCAGTCCACCCGCCTGGTGCGGATCCGTCACGATCACCGAGGCGAGGCCGCGGACGAGGACGTCGAGGGTCGTCGACTCGTCCCAGCTCGTCTGGTTGGCGGCGATGGGGACGCGCGAGCGCTGGTGCACCTCCGCCAGGCCGGCGAGGTCGTGCATCGAGACCGGCTGCTCGACGAACTCGACCCCGATGGGCTCGAGCTCGCGGATGGCCCGGAGGCTCTCGGCCACGCTCCACGCCTCGTTCGCGTCCACGCGAAGCCGCGGCTCCTCGCCGACGGCCTCGCGGACGGCGGCGACGTCCGCGACGGTGCCGCCCGGCTCGAAGCCGAGCTTCAGGTACAGGGTGTCGAAGCCGAGCGAGACGCCCTCGCGCGCCGCGTCCCCCATAGTCTCCGGTCTTCCGCTCGAGACGTACCAGTAGTACGGCACGCGGTCCCGGACGGCGCCGCCGAAGAGCACGTGGAGGGGCAGGTCGGCCGCCTTGCCGGTCAGATCCCAGAGCGCCATCTCGAGGCCGGCGAAGGCGCAGCCCGCGGTCGTGCGGAAGTAGTGCCAGCCGCGGCGGTAGGAGAGCGTCTCCATGAGCTCGCCGACGAGCGCGGCGTCGCGCCCGAGCACGTCGGAGCGCGCGCTCTCGAGCACGGCCAGCGCGATCTCGGGCGTGGGCCACCCGACCGCCTCTCCCAGCCCCGAGATGCCCTCGTCCGTCTCGAGCTCGACGAGAACGTTCGTGATCCCGCGCCGCCGGCCGTAGGCCCAGACCTCCTCGCCCGTGAAGGGGACGGAGACGGGCGTACACGTAAGCCCGGTGATCCTCACGGCACGAACCCCCGTGCGGACAGGAGCCGCGCGGCGATCACGGTAGCGAGGATCGTGGTCGCGACGATGATGCTCGCTATCGCGTTGACCGACGGGTCGATCCCGCGCCGCAGCATCCCCCAGATCATGATCGGGAGCGTGATCTGGCCCCCGATCGTGAAGAAGGTGATGATGAACTCGTCGAAGGACCAGGCGACGGCGATCAGGATCGAGCCGATGAGCGCCGGCCGGATGAGCGGGAAGACGATCTTCCGGAAGGCCTGGAACGGCGTCGCGCCCAGATCGCGCGCCGCCTCCTCGATCGAGCGGTCGAGCCGCATCAGGCGCGCGTTCACGATCAGGACGACGAAGGGCAGCGTGATGAGGACGTGGCCGATGATCACGGTCGTGAGCGAGCGGCGGAAATCGACACGGTCGTAGAAGACGAGGAGCGCGACGCCGAGGAAGAGGCCCGGGACGACGAGCGGCGTGACGATGAAGGACGAGAAGAGGTTCAGGAGCCGTGACGGCCGGCGCGTGAGGGCGAAGGAGGCGTTCGTCCCCAGCACGGCGACCGTGAGCGCCGTCACCGCGGCCACGTAGACCGAGTTCCGCAGAGCGTCCCGGAACACGGGGTTCGAGAACGCCGCGTCGTACCAACGGAAGCTGAGCGACTCGAGCGGGAGGCTCGTCGAGGCCGCCCCGTTGAAGGAGAAGAGAACGACCACGACGACGGGCGTAAAGAGGAACGCCAGCACGAGGGCGACGAAGACGCCGGAGACGACCTGCGCGCGGGTCACCGTACGACCCTCGCCGAGAGTGCCCGCAGGAGCGCCAGCGTGGCCAGGACGATCGCGAGCGTGAGGAAGGCGAGCGCGGCCCCGCGCGGCCACTCGAATGTGACCCCGAACTGGTTCGCGATCGCGCGCCCGATCATCGACCCGCTCGTCCCTCCGACGAGCTGCGGGGTGACGTAATCGCCGGCGGCGATGATGAAGGTGATCGCAAAGGAGACGAAGACGCCGCTCCACGCGAGCGGAAGCGTCACCCTGCGAAACGCCGCGGCCGCAGTTGCGCCGAGGTCGCGGGCGGCCTCAACCTCCTCGTCGCGCACGTTCTGGAGCGCGCCGTAGATCGGAAGGACGGCGAGCGGGACGAGGAAGTTGACGAGGACCATGATCGCGGCCGAGCGGCTAAAGAGGAGGAAGGAGAGCGGCTCGTCGACGAGGCCGACCCGGACGAGCGCCTGGTTCACGATCCCCTCG
>JACVSB010000018.1 GCA_014534155.1 Thermoleophilia bacterium | reverse complement strand
GCGGGCTCAGGTCGTCACGATCACCCACCTGCCGCAGATCGCGTCCGTCGCGGACGCGCACTTCCGCGTCGAGAAGGTTCCGGGCGACCCGACGCACACGAGGATCGAGCGGCTCGCGGAGCCCGAGCGGCGTGACGAGCTGGAGCGCATGCTCGGCGGGGCGGAGTTCATCGCCGCACTGCGGTGACCGAGGCGGAGCGCGTGCTGCTCGCTTCGAGACCCGACGTGTGGGCGCTCGTCGCCGAGCCGTACCACCTTCCGGACTGGTGGCCGGGCTACACGGGCGTGGAGCCGGACCGCCGCGGGCTCGCGCGCGGCGCGCGCTGGCGCGTCGTCCGCGCGGCGGCGCCCGGTCTCCTCCGCCGGCCCGGAGGCGAGGGCCTGATCGTGATCAAGGAGGTGGCCACCGGGATCGAGCTCTCCTGGCACGACGTCCAGCAGGGGCTGGAGGCCGGCGTGCGGCTCGCGAACGCCGGGCCCGAGCGTACGCTCGCGACGGCGTGGGTCGACGCTCCCTGGTGGCGACTCGTGGTCGAGGGCGGGCGAACGCTCCCCCGGCGGGCGGTCGACCGGCTGCACGAGCTCTGCCAGACGGCGGCCACCCTCTAAGGATCAGGCGGCGCGAGCTTCGAGGCGGACCGCAGCCGTGTGCGGAGGATGTCGCGCCCGGCTGGTACGCTTGAATCCCGTGATTCGAGGCACGGGATCCGTTCCGTGAGCGCGCGGGCCACCAAGTACGTCTTCGTGACGGGCGGGGTCGTCTCGTCGCTCGGGAAGGGGATCACGGCTGCGGCGCTCGGCCGGCTCCTCAAGGCCCGGGGCCTGCGCGTCCAGGTCCAGAAGTTCGACCCGTACCTGAACGTGGATCCCGGGACGATGAGCCCGTTCCAACACGGCGAAGTCTTCGTGACGGAGGACGGGGCGGAGACGGACCTCGACATCGGCCACTACGAGCGCTTCGTGGACGAGAACATGTCGCGGAACGCGAACCACACGTCGGGGTCGATCTGGTACACGGTGATCCGGAAGGAGCGCAAGGGCGAGTACCTGGGCTCAACCGTCCAGGTCATTCCGCACATCACGAACGAGATCAAGGAGCGGATCCGCCGCGTCGGCGCGACCAGCGACGCCGACGTCGTCATCTCCGAGATCGGCGGGACGGTCGGCGACATCGAGTCGCTTCCCTTCCTGGAGGCGATCCGCCAGTTCCGCCGCGAGGCGGGCGCGGAGAACGTGCTCTACGTGCACGTCACGTACGTGCCCTTCATCGAGACGGCCGGCGAGCTGAAGACGAAGCCGACGCAGCACTCGGTGAACGAGCTGCGGCGGATCGGCATCCACCCCGACGTGGTCGTGTGCCGCTCTGCGGAGCCGCTCTCGTGGGACATCCGGGAGAAGATCGCCCTCTTCGCGGACGTCGACCCGCGCGCGGTGATCGTGAACGAGGACGTGAGCGACGTCTACCTCGTGCCGCTCCGGCTCCGGGACGAGCAGTTCGACTCGCTCGTTTGCCGCCGCCTCGGGCTCTTCGAGGGCGAGGCCGAGCTGGGGGAGTGGGACGAGCTCGTCGAGCGGATCGGCGACCGCGAGGGCGAGGTCGAGATCGCGCTCGTCGGGAAGTACGTGAAGCTCCAGGACGCCTACCTCTCGGTGCACGAGGCGCTCAAGCACGCGGGGATCTTCCACGGCATGAACGTCCGCGTCCGCTGGGTCGACGCGGAGGGGATGAGCGTCGAGGAGGCGGCGCGCGAGCTCGAGCGCTCGGACGGCGTCCTCGTGCCCGGCGGGTTCGGCTCGCGCGGCTGGGAGGGGAAGATCCTCGCCTGCCGGGTCGCGCGCGAGCGCGGGATTCCCTACCTCGGGATCTGCCTCGGCATGCACGTGGCCGTCTCGGAGTTCGCCCGCCACGTCGTCGGCCTCGCCGGGGCGAACTCGACCGAGATGGATCGCGAGACGCCCTATCCCGTCATCGACCTGCTCCCCGAGCAGAAGGAGATCGAGGACCTCGGCGGGACGATGCGGCTCGGCGCCCAGGCAGTCGACCTGGTCGAGGGGACGCGCGCCCAGGCGGCGTACGGGGACACCGTCGTGCACGAGCGCCACCGCCACCGCTACGAGGTCAACAACCACTTCCGCCCGCGCCTCGTCGACGCGGGACTGGTCGTCTCCGCGACCTACCAGGAAGGCCGCCTGGTCGAGGCGATCGAGCTGCGCGACCACCCGTGGTTCGTCGCCAGCCAGTTCCACCCCGAGTTCAAGTCGCGCCCGACGCGGCCGGCTCCCCTCTTTCGCGACTTCCTCGGCGCCGCCGTCGAGCGGGCGCAGGGGCGCGCGCGCGTTCCCGCCGAAGCGGCCGCCCCGTAGCCGGGCGCCGCGGCAGGCGGTCCCGGCGCTCCCCCGCGTAGAATCCGCCGCCCGTGGCGCTCCCCGACGTCGTCTCGCTCTTCACCGAGCTGGCCGCGATTCCCAGCCCGCCCGGGGAGGAACGCGAGGTGGCCGACCGGGTCCTCACGTACCTCCGCCAGCTGGGGCTCGATGTCGAGGAGGACGGCGCTGGAGCCGAGATCGGGAGCACGATGGGAAACGTCGTCGCCCGGCTCCCCGCGTCCGCGCCGGCGGGTACGGCGCTCTTCCTCTGCGCGCACCTGGACACCGTCCCGCCGACCGAGGCGATCGAGCCGCTCGTGGACGACGGGGTCGTCAGGAACGCCCGGCCGACGATCCTCGGGGCAGACAACAAGGCCGCGGTCGCGGTCATGCTCGACGCCGTTCGCCGGGTCGTCGAAGAGGGTCGTGCGCACGCCGGAATCGAGCTCCTCTTCACCCCCAAGGAGGAGACAGGCCTCGAGGGGGCGAAGGCGCTCGACGTCGAGCGCCTGCACGCGCGTGTCGGCTTCGTGTACGACCACGCGGGGCCCCTGGGGGAGGTCGTCGCCTCCGCGCCCTCGTCGACGGCAATCGACGCGATCTTCACCGGCCGCGCCGCGCACGCCGGGATGCACCCCGAGGAGGGCCGGTCGGCGGTCGCGGCGGCCGCCCGTGCCATCGCCGACCTGCGGCTCGGCCGTGTCGACGAGGAGACGACGGCGAACGTCGGCGTGGTTCAGGGGGGCACGGCGAGGAACGTCGTCCCGGACCGCTGCACCGTCGTGGCCGAGGCACGCTCGCTCGACGATTCGCGGCTCGCCGCCGTCGTCCAGGAGATGGTCGACTCGTTCACGTTCGCGGCCGCCCTGGGCGAGTGCGAGGTCGACGTGACGCTCGAGGAGAAGTACCGGGGCTACCGCTTCCGCCCGGCGGACGAGCCGCTTCGCCTCGCTTTCGCCGCGCTCACCGCCTGCGGGCTCGAGCCCTCGGCGGTGCGCGCGGGGGGAGGGGCCGATGCGAACGTGTTGAACGCGCGCGGCCGGCCCTGCGCGAACCTCGCCAACGGCATGGCGAGGATCCACTCCTCGGAGGAGCACATCGCGGTCACGGATGTCGAGCGGATGGTCGACGTCACGCTCGCGCTCGTCGAGGCCGCACGGAGTGGCTAGCGCCGGCCCGGACAGCTCCGAAACGCGGTTCCGGGGCCGCCTGCTCGCCCTGCACGTGGAGCGATGGGGCGAGGCCGAGCGCGAGGTGGTCGAGCGCGCCGACTCGGTCGCGATCGTCGCCCTCGACGCGGACGACCGGGTCGTCCTCGTCCGTCAGCGCCGGGAGCCGGCACGCCGCGCGCTCCTCGAGCTTCCGGCGGGGACCGTCGACCCGGGCGAGGAGCCGCTCGGCTGCGCGCAGCGGGAGCTCGCCGAGGAGACGGGGTTGCACGGCGGAGACTGGGCCGCCGGGCCCATCGTCTACTCGACGCCCGGCTTCTGCACCGAGCGTATCCACCTCTTCTTCGCCGAGGGGCTGGCCGAGCGGGAGCGCGCGCCGTCGGACGGCGAGGAGGTCGACCTCGTCCGCTGGCCCGCGCACGCCGTCCCTTCCCGTCTGCCCGAGCTCGAGGACGCAAAGACGCTCGCCGGCCTCGCGCTCCTGGTGCTCCGCCGCAGCTAGCGGGCCAAGGGGGCCGCACGCGCGCTCTCGCGGCGCCGCGGTATGGTTGGCGGCCCATGCGGGTCGGTGTCGTCAAGGAGATCAAGCCCGACGAGTACCGGGTGGCGCTGACGCCCGCAGGCGCGCGGGAGCTCCGGCAGCGCGGCCACGACGTCGTGGTCGAGGCCGGGGCCGGAGTCGGAAGCTCCTTCCCGGACGGCGACTACGAGCGGGCGGGCGCTCAGCTCGCGCCGGTGGACGAGGTCTGGGAGTCCGCCGACCTCCTCCTCAAGGTGAAGGAGCCGGTCGCGGAGGAGCACGAACGGCTCCGCGACGGCCTCGTCCTCTTCACGTACCTCCACCTCGCGGCCGACGAAGAGCTCACGCGCGCCCTCATGGAGAGCGGTACCACGGCAGTCGCGTACGAGACCGTGGAGACGGCCGACCGCCAGCTGCCGCTCCTCGCCCCGATGAGCGAGGTTGCCGGAAGGCTCTCGGCGCAGGCGGGGGCGTACTTCCTGGAGAAGCCGATGGGCGGCCGGGGTCTTCTCCTCGGCGGCGTCGCCGGCGTCGCGCCCGGTCGCGTGGTCGTGATCGGCGGCGGGATGGTCGGCTACAACGCGGCGATCATCGCGCTGGGCCTCGGGGCCCAGGTCCGGATCCTCGACCGCTCGGTCGCGCGGCTTCGCTACCTCGAGGAGATCCTCTCCGGCCGCGTGGAGCTCGTCATGTCGAGCGCGCTCGAGGTCGAGCGCTCCGTGCTCGAGGCCGACGTCGTGATCGGCGCGGTGCTCATCCCCGGCGCCCGCGCACCCAAGCTCGTGACGCGCGCCATGGTGGCCGAGATGAAGGAGGGCTCGGTCGTCTGCGACGTCTCCATCGACCAGGGCGGGTGCGTGGAGACCGCGCGCCCGACGACGCATTCGGAGCCCGTCTACATCGTGGACGGCGTCACGCACTACTGCGTCTCCAACATGCCGGGCGCGGTTCCCATCACCTCGACGATGGCGCTTACGAACGTGACGCTCCCGTACGTGGAGGCGATCGCCGAGCTCGGGCTCCGCGACGCGGTCGCGCGCGACCCCGCGCTCGCGTTTGGCGTGAACGTGATGGACGGCAAGCTGACGTACGAGGCGGTCGCCGAGGCGCACGGCCTCGAGTACTCGCCCCTGAGCGGGGTCGTCCCGCTCGAGCCCGTCTGAGCGAGCGTCAGGCCTGCGGCGGTGCCGTCTCTCCCCGGTCGCCGGGGAAGAGCTTCACGACGGCGTACGTGACCGCGGCCGCGAGCGCGATCACGCCGACTATCCAGACGACGATGCCGAGCAGGCCGAGGATCGTGTCCATCGCGGACTAGAATAGCCCGACCATGCCGCGCTCCTGCGTGATCGTGCTGGACGCGGTTGGAGCCGGCGAGCTGCCGGACGCGGCCGAGTACGGCGACGAGGGGTCGGACACGCTCGGCAACGTCGCGCGTGCGGTCGGGGGGCTCGACCTGCCGAACCTGGAAGCCCTCGGCCTCGGGAACGTGGAGGAGCTCGCGGGGTGTCCACCGCAGCCCGGCGCGCCGGCCGTTGCCGGCCGCCTGGTCCCCCGCTCGAAGGGCAAGGACACGACCACGGGCCACTGGGAGCTCATGGGAATCGTGACGCCGGTCGCCATGCCGACCTACCCGCACGGGTTCCCGTTCGACGTGATCGAGGAGTTCGCGCACCGGACCGGGCGAGCGGTCCTCGGCAATAAGGCCGCCTCCGGCACCGAGATCATCCAGGAGCTCGGGGAAGAGCACCAGGAGAGCGGCAAGTGGATCGTTTACACGTCGGCGGACTCGGTCTTCCAGGTCGCCGCCCACGAGGACACGATCCCGCTGGACGAGCTCTACTCGGCGTGCGAGATCGCGCGCGAGATCCTGAAGGACAGGCACGCGGTCGGGCGCGTGATCGCCCGGCCCTTCACCGGCGAGCCCGGCAACTACACACGCACCCCGAACCGCCACGACTGGTCGCTTCGCCCCAGGCAGCCCAACTACCTCACGCTCGCGCGCGAGGCCGGCACCCCCGTCCACGGGGTCGGGAAGATCCACGACATCTTCGCGGGGGTCGACGTGGACGAGTCGCACCCGACAAAGTCGAACACGGAGGGGATCGTGAAGACGGAGGAGCTCCTGCGCTCCCTCGCCGAGGGCATCGTCTTCGTGAACCTCGTCGAGACCGACATGCTCTGGGGCCACCGGAACGATCCGGAGAACTTCCATCGCTGCCTGCAGGACTTCGACCGCCGCCTCCCCGACCTCCTCGATGCCCTCCGCTCGGGCGACCTGCTCGTCCTCACGTCGGACCACGGCTGCGATCCCACGACGCCCTCCACCGACCACTCGCGCGAGTACGCGCTCCTCCTCGCCTACGTCGAGGGCAGGAACGCCGGCGGCCGCACGCACCAGGGCGAGTTCGCGGACGTGGGGGCGACCGTCAACCGCTGGGCCGGCGGCAAAGCGCCGCCGCGCCGCGTCCCGGGCCAGCCGATCCTGGAGCCGTGAGGCTCGACGACCCCGCGCTCGTCCGCACGGAGTACGCTGACCCTCGCCGCTTCGACGTCCGCCGTGCAGTATGGGCGGGCGCCGACGGTGTTGATCCGCTCGACGTCGCGCTGGGCGCCCTCGCCGAGGTAGCGCCGCGTCGCGTGCTCGAGGTCGGCTGCGGCGATGGGGCGCTGGCGGAGCGCATCGAGCAGGAGCTCGGGGCCGAGGTCGTCGCGATCGACCAATCCGCGGAGATGGTCGCGCGTGCGCGAACGCGAGGAATCGCGGCGGCGGTGGGCGACGCGCAGGCACTGGACGCGCCGGCCGGATCGTTCGACTGCGCAGTCGCGGCGTGGATGCTCTACCACGTTCCCGCCCGCGGCCGCGCGCTCGCGGAGCTGGCGCGGGTCCTGCGGCCGGAGGGCCGACTCGTCGCCGTGACGAACAGCGAGGCGAACCTCCATGAGCTCTGGAGCCTCTGCGGCCCTGCAGCGCGACGGATTCATCCCTTCAGCGCCGAGAACGGCGCCGACCAACTCAGTAGCCACTTCCCTCGTGTCGAGCGGCGCGACGTCGTCGGCACCGTAACCTTCCCCTCGTTCGCGGCCGCTCACAGGTACGTCAGCGCGTCGCTCACTCGCGCGCACCTCGCAGACCGGCTCCCGGACTTCGCCGGCCCGCTGCGAGCAACTCGAGCGGTTGCCGTCTTCGTCGCCGACCGGTGAATCTGGTCGCAGCGTCGGGTGTGAAGGAGCGGGACGCCCGGCTGGAGACACCGCGCCTCGTGCTGCGCCCGATCCGCGCCCGGGACGTCGAGCGATGCGTGGAGATCGTGCGGGCGGGAGGCGAGTTTGCCGATCGCGACCACGCGGCGGAGTTCCGCGAAGAGGTCGAGCACTGGGAGCGGCACGGGTTCGGGCCGTGGGTCGCGGAAGAGCGCGAAAGCGCGGAGATCGTGGGGACGATCGACGTGAACTACGCCGGGCCGGGGCTCGAGGGAATCGAGCCCGATGAGGTCGAGGTGGGGTGGATGCTCCATCCCGCGGCGCGCGGCCGGGGGCTGGCGACCGAAGGCGCGCGGGCCGCGTGCGAGGACGCGTTCGTGCGTGCCGCGACGAACGAGCTCGTGGCCTACGTGCAACCCCGCAACGTCGCCTCGCTCCGCGTTGCGGACAAGCTGGGCATGACGGACGAGGGCGGCGGCCGTTCCCGGGACGGCGAGCCGGTCCGGATCTTCCGCCTGCGCCGATGACGTTGCGTCCGGCGGAGCTCATCGCCCGCAAGCGCGACGGAGAGGAGCTCGGCGCGGACGAGCTGCGCGAGTTCGTCCTCGCATACGTCCGCGACGAGGTCCCCGACTACCAGATGGCGGCATTCCTCATGGCCGTCTTCTTCCGTGGGCTCTCCTCGGCGGAGACGCACGCGCTCACGGAGGCCATGGTCGCGAGCGGGGAGACCGTCGACCTCTCCGCGCTCGGACGGACGGCGGTCGACAAGCACTCGACGGGCGGGGTCGGCGACAAGGCCTCGCTCGTCATCGGCCCCGTGGTGGCCGCCTGCGGCGTCCCCTTCGCGAAGATGAGCGGCCGAGGGCTGGGCCACACGGGCGGGACGCTGGACAAGCTCGAGTCGATCCCGGGCCTCAGGATCGAGCTCTCGCACGACGAGCTCGTCCGCCAGGTGCGCGACGTGGGGATGGCCATCGTGGGCCAGACCGCCGACCTCGTCCCGGCCGACAAGCGCCTCTACGCGCTGCGCGACGTGACGGCGACCGTGGACAACGTGGCGCTGATCGCGGCGAGCATCATGTCGAAGAAGATCGCCGCGGGGGCCGACGCGATCGTGCTCGACGTCAAGGTCGGCGACGGCGCCTTCATGAAGACGCTCGCGGCCGCGCGCGAGCTCGCCGAGGCGATGCTCGCGCTCGGGCGCGAAGCCGGAAGACGCGTCGTGTGCGAGCTCACGGACATGGACCAGCCGCTCGGGCACGCCGTCGGCAACGCGCTCGAGATCCGCGAGGCCGTCGAGACGCTCCGGGGCGGCGGCCCGGCCGACCTCCGCTCGCTCGTCGTGAGCGCGGCCTCACACCTGCTCTCCCTCTCCGACCTCGGCGTCGATTCCGACGACGGGCGACGGCGCGCTGAGGAGGCGATCGGCGACGGGTCCGCGCTCGCCGCCTACGAGCGCTGGATCCGGGCCCAGGGAGGCGACCCCACGGTCGACGCGCTGCCGACCGCGCCGGTCGTCCGCGAGGTACCGGCACCGCGCGCGGGCTTCGTCCAGGCGATCGCGACCACGCGAGTCGGCCTCGCCTCGCTTCGCCTCGGCGCCGGGCGGCTCGTCAAGGAGGACGAGATCGACCACGCGGTCGGCGTCGTCTGCCGCGCAAAGCGCGGCGAGCTGGTCGAGCCCGGGCAGCCGCTCGCGACGGTGCACGCCCCGGCGAGCGAGGACGCGGACGCTGCCTTCACCGATCTCCGCGCCTGCTTCCGGCTCGGCGACGAGCCCCCGCCGGAGCGGCCGGTCGTCCTCGACGTCCTGCGCTGACGGTGCAGGTTCTCGCCCTTCGCCTCCTGGCGCAAGCTCGTGACGCAGGGGCGCTGAAGCGCTTCTACGGCGACCTCCTCGCATTGGCGCCGGTGCGGGAGGCGGAAGGGGCGGCCTTCCTCGCGGGGGAATCGGTTCTCACGTTCGACCCCGTCGAGGATGCCCGGCCTTTCTACCACATCGCCCTCCGCGTCCCCCGCAACCGCTTCCACGCCCTGCACGGTGCGCTCGCGCGCCGCTCGGCGCTCCTGTCCGACCCGCTCTCCGCCGCCACGGTGTTCGAGTTTCGCTCCTGGAACGCCCTCGCCTGCTACCTCCACGATCCCTGCGGCTCGATCGTCGAGCTGATCACGCACCTGGACCTGGGCGACGAGGCGCCGGGCGAGCCGGAAGCACCCGTGCGCGGCGACGTCCTCGGCATCTGCGAGGTCGGCCTCGTGGGCGAGGACACCCGGGCGATGGCAAACGCTCTCGCGGACCTTGGCATCGGTCTCTGGGACGGCACGGTGGACGTGCCGGGGCGGCTCGGCTTCGCGGGCGGCCCCCAGGGAACGCTCATCCTCGCGCCGAGCGGGCGCGGCTGGGTCCCGACCGGGCGCCCCGCCGAGGTGCACCCCGTCGACGTCACCGTCGCGGGCGGCGAGGAGCGCGACGTCTCGCTTCCCGGCACGCCGCATGTCGTCAGGGTGAGGCGGACGCCTGCGGCCGCTACGGGCACGGCACGGCACGACACCGGCCCGGCCGCCTAACGTAACGGCGAGGTGCCTGAGCTCCCCGAAGTCGAGACGATCCGCTCGCGGCTGGCTCCAGTCCTGACCGGGCGCACGCTTGTGCGCGTCGAGATCGCCGACGCACGGCTCACCCGTCCGGAGCTCCCGGAGGCGGTCTCGGCCGAGCTCACGGGCGAGACGGTGGAGGACGTCCGCCGGCGCGGCAAGTACCTCGTCTTCGCGTTTCGAAGCGGTCGCCACCTCCTCGTGCACCTGCGCATGACCGGAAGCTTCGAGTGGGCCTCCGGCGACGTCCCGGACCGACACCGGCGCGCCCTCCTCACGCTGGACGACGGGTCGAGGGTCGCCTACCGCGACATCCGCCGCTTCGGCACCTGGCTCCTGCTCGAGCCCGGCGAGCTCGACGCGTATCTCGCCGCGCGGATCGGCGGCGAGCCGCTGGAGGCGGCGTTCACGACCGGCGCCCTCGCCCGCGGCCTCGCCGGCAGGCGCGCTCCGATCAAGGCTGCGCTGCTCGACCAGCGCGCCGTCGCCGGCGTCGGGAACATCTACGCCGACGAGGCGCTCTGGCGCGCGCGCATCCACCCGCTCCGGCCCGCGGGCGAGCTCTCGCGCGCGGAGGTCGCCGCGCTCCGCAAGGCGGTCAGGCGGGCGCTCGAGCTGGGGATCGAGCGGGCGGGGACGACGCTTCGCGACTACCGCGACCCGGATGGGCGCGGAGGGCGCATGCAGCTCGAGCTCCAGGTCTACGGGCGCGGGGGCGAGGCGTGCGCGCGGTGCGGGGGGGCCATCGCACGGACGCGCGCAGGCGGCCGGACGACGTGGTATTGCCCCTCGTGCCAGCCCCTCGCGCCCGAGGAGCGGCCCCCACGCGGAGACGCTACGCCGCGAGCTTCTCGAGCTCGCCCTCGCGGTCGAGCTGCCAGAGCTCGCTGAAGCCTCCGATCGGCTTCCCGTCGATCACGATCTGCGGCACGGTCCAGGCACCCGTCAGCTCCTCGAGCTTCGCGCGGAAGTCGGGATCCTCGTCGACCCGGATCTCCTCGAAGGGGATCCCCCGCTGCTCGAGCAGCGCCTTCGCCCGAACGCAGTAGCCGCACCAGGCCGTCGTGTAGAGCTCGATCCTCGCCATCGACCCCAGAGTAGTGCGGCTGGCATACCCCACCGGGGGCGCATCTACACTGGCCGCGTGGCCGCCCGCTCGTGGAAGACGGAGGCGGTCGTCCTCCGCTCGATCCGCTACGGCGAGGCCGACCGCGTCCTCCATCTCTTCACGCTCGCCCGCGGACGCGTGGGCGCGATCGCGAAGGGCGCGCGCAAGACGACGTCCAGGTTCGGCGGCCGGCTCGAGCCCTTCAGCCACGTCCAGCTCGTCCTGCACGAGGGCCGCGGCGAGCTGCACACGGTCACGCAGGCCGACCTCGTCCGCTCGCACGACGCGAGCCGGGTCGACCCCTACCGGATGGCGGTCGGGCACGTCGGCCTCGAAGCCGTCCTGCGGCTGTTCCTCGAGGGCGACGTGAACGAGCGGGCGTTCTTCGGCCTCGTCCGCTTCCTCGATCTCCTCGACGAGGCGCCCTCGGCACTCCCCGCACGACCGTCGCTCGACCCGCTCGTCCTCGCCTTCCAGCTGAAGCTCCTCTGGCTCTCGGGCTACCTGCCGCACCTCTCGGGGTGCGCGTCCTGCGGTGCCGACGCGCCGCCCGTCGGGTTCTCCCCTGCGGCGGGCGGGGCGGTCTGCGCGGCCTGCGAGGCGGGCTCCCTTCCCGTCACCGGCGAGGGGTTCACGGGTCTCCGCCTCTTCCTCGAGCGCCCGCTCGACGCGGCGCACGCGGCCGGAGTGAGCGACCGGGGCCGTCGCGACGCGCTCCGCGTCGTCGAGTCCTCGTACGAGTACCACGGCGGCTTTCGTCTTCGCACACTCGCGCGCCGGGCCTAGGATGCGGCCGCCGTGAGCCGCCCCACGTACCAGGAGACGATCCTCCGCCTGGAGCGCTTCTGGGCCGACTACGGCTGCGTGATCATGCAGCCGTACCACACTGAGGTCGGCGCGGGGACGATGAACCCGGCCACCTTCCTGCGCTGCCTCGGGCCGGAGCCCTGGAAGGCGGCGTACGTGGAGCCGTCGCTGCGCCCGACCGACGGGCGCTACGGCGAGAACCCATACCGCTTCCAGCAGTTCTGGCAGTACCAGGTCGTCCTCAAGCCCGCGCCCGACGACGTCCTCGACGTCTACTTCCAGTCGCTCCGCGCCCTGGGGATCGATCCGCTCGACCACGACGTCCGCCTGGTCGAGGACGACTGGGAGGGCCCGACGCTCGGGGCCTGGGGACTGGGCTGGGAGGTGTGGATCGACGGGCTCGAGGTGACGCAGTTCACCTACTTCCAGCAGCTCGGCGGGCTTGACCTCGACCTCGTGACCGCGGAGATCACGTACGGGAGCGAGCGCCTGGCGATGTTCCTGCAGGGCAAGCGAACCGCGTTCGAGCTCCAGTGGGCGCCCGGCGTCACGTGGGCCGACGTGTACCGCGAGAACGAGCGGCAGTTCTCGGTCTACAACTTCGAGGAGGCGGACGTGCCGCTCCTGCAGCGACGCTTCGACGAGCACGAGCGCGAGTGCGAGCGGCTCCTCGAGGCCGGTTTGCCGCTGCCGGCGTACGACCAGGTGCTCAAGTGCTCGCACACCTTCAACCTGCTCGACGCGCGCGGCGCCATCTCCGTGACCGGGCGGGCCGCGTACATCGCCCGCGTGCGAAACCTCGCGCGCCGGGTCGCCCTCGCGTACCTCGAGCTGGAGAGGGAGCGCCCAGCGCGCAGGGAGGAAGCACCTGCCCACGCTCCTCTTTGAGATCGGCTGCGAGGAGCTGCCCGCGGCCGCGTGCGAAGCGGCGGCGGGGCAGCTTCCGGAGCTCGTGCGCCGCCACGTCGGAGGCGACGGCGAGCCGAATGTCTTCGTCGGCCCGCGTCGCCTCGCCTTCCTCCTCCACGACGTGGCCGAGCGCGAGGACGACCGCGTCGAGCGCCGTCGAGGGCCGTCCGAAGCCGTCGCGTTCGCCGAGGACGGCACGCCGACCCCTGCCGCACACGGGTTCGCGCGTGCGAACGGGCTCGACGTCGCGGAGCTGGAGCGCGCGGACGGCTTCCTCTGGGCGACGAGGACGATCGAGGGGCGGCCCGCGCGCGAGCTCCTGGCCGAGGCCCTACCCGCGCTCGTTCGGTCGCTCTCGTTTCCGAGGACGATGCGCTGGGATGAGAGCGGCTTTCGCTTCCCGCGGCCGATCCGCTGGCTTTGCGCCAAGCTCGACGAGGAGACCGTGCCGCTCTCGGTCGCCGGGGTCGCGTCCGCGGGTACGTCCCTCGGGCACCGCTTCGTCGCGGGGAGCGTGCAGATACCGCACGCAGGGGAGTACGCGGAGCGCCTCAGGGACGCCGGCGTGGAGCCCGACGCCGACGTCCGGAGAGCGGAGATCCTCCGGGCGCTCGACGACCTGGGCGAGTGGAGCGACCGCCGCGGCGTCCTCGCCGAGGTCGTGCATCTCGTGGAGCGGCCGCTCGTCCTCACGGGGGCGTACGAGGATCGCTTCCTCGAGCTGCCGCTGCGGGTGGTCGAGACCGTGATGCAGTCCCACCAGCGCTACTTCCCGCTCTCGCCCGGCCGCTTCGCCTTCGTCGCAAACGGCGGCGTCGAGGACGTGATCCGCGCCGGGAACGAGAACGTGCTCGCGGGGCGGCTGGAGGACGCGGCGTTCTCGTACGAGCGGGACGTCGAGCTCGGGATCGAGGCGATGGAGGCCCAGCTCGCGTCGATCTCCTTCCACGCGCGCGCCGGCTCCTTCGCCGACAAGGCGCGGCGCCTGCAGAGCCTCTGCGCGGCGCTCGGCGGCGGGGAGGCCTCGACCGAGGCGGCGCGCCTGGCCAAGGCCGACCAGGCGTCGACAATGGTGCACGAGTTCCCGGAGCTCGAGGGCTTCGTCGGCGGGGTCTACGCCCGCCTCGTGGGCACGCCGGAGGCCGTCGCCGCCGCGGTCGAGGAGCAGTACCTCCCCGACGCGGCGGGCGGCGAGCTTCCGCGCACGGCGGCCGGGCGCGTCCTCGCGGCGGCCGACAAGTCCGACAACCTCGCGGTCGCGTTCGCGCTGGGCGAGCGCCCCACCGGGTCGCGGGACCCGTACGGACTCCGCCGCGCGGCGATCGGGCTCTGCCGGATCGCGGTCGAGGGAGGCCTCGAGATCGAGCTGCCCGCGCTCCTCGAGCGCGACCTCGCCCTCCTCGTCGCGCAGGGGGCGGACGTGAGCGACGACCCGGGCGACGCCTGGGAGTTCGTGCTCGAGCGGCTGGAGGCGCTGCTCGAGATCCCCGTCGAGTTCATACGCGCGGCGCGCGCGGCCCCGCTGACCGAGCTCGGCGCCGTCGCGCGGCTCGCGCTGACGCTCGCCGCCGAGGCGGGCTCGGACGCCTTCTCCGACGCCTACACCGCATACGAGCGCGCGGCGCGCCTCACGGCGCGCGCCGAGGGGGCTTCCCCCTCGCTCGACGCGACGCTCCTCCTCGAGGACGCCGAAACCGCGCTCGTGGACGCCCTGGCGGCCGTCGCGCCGCGGATCGAGGGCGCCGTCGGGCGCGGCGAGTTCGAGGCGGCTCTCGCGGCGGCAGGTGAGCTCGGCGAGCCCGTCGCGCGGTTCTTCGACGAGGTGCTCGTCATGGCCGACGACTCGGCCCTTCGGGCGAACCGCCTGCGCCTCCTCGCCGACGTCCGCGACGCTCTGGGCCAGCTCGGCGATCTTTCGCAGGTTCCGCGCTGACCCGAGCGCCGTCCG
>JACVSB010000156.1 GCA_014534155.1 Thermoleophilia bacterium | reverse complement strand
GGGCGAGGTGCCGCGGGAGGTCGTCCTGGACGAGGCCGTCCGGCTCGCCAAGCGCTACTCCTCGGCAGAGGCCGGGCGGCTCGTGAACGGGATCCTCGGCCGAATCGCGCGCGAGGCCGCGTGAGCACGGCGAACGAGCCCCCGGGACGCCTGCAGCAGCTCCTGGCCGAGCTCGAGGCGGCGCTGGCGACGGTGGAGGGGAGCGCCGACGCGGACGCCGCGGTCGACGGGCTCGCCCGCATGTCGGACCTTGCGAGCGAGGTTCAGGCCGAGATCGATCGCCTGCGCCGCGAGACGGGCGATGCATAGCGCCGAAGAGCTTCGCGCGCTGGTCGAGGAGCGGCTCGCGGCGCTCCCTCTCGCGCCAGAGCTCGGCGCGCTCGAGGACGCCCTCCGCTACTCGCTCCTCGGAGGGGGGAAGCGAATCCGCCCTGTCCTCTGCCTCGCGACGGGCGAGGCGCTCGGTCGTCCTCCGGAGGAGACGCTTCCTGCGGCGTGCGCGCTCGAGCTCGTCCACACCTTCAGCCTCGTGCACGACGACCTGCCGGCGCTCGACGACGACGCGCTGCGCCGAGGCCAGCCGAGCGCCCACGTGCGCTTCGGCGAGGACGTTGCGATCCTCGCGGGCGACGCGCTCCTCGCCGAGGCGTTTCGGCTCGCGCTCGCTTACCCGACGCCGGAGGTCGCGCGCGTGCTCGCGGCCGCGACGCTCGGCATGATCGGCGGCCAGTACCTCGACGTGACGACCGACGGGGAGCTCGACGGTGACGCGCTCGCCCGCCTGCACGGCCTGAAAACGGGGCGCCTGCTCGCCGCCTGCGTGGAGGCGCCGCTCGCGATCGCCTCGCTCCCCGACGCAGAGCGCGCGGGGTGGCGGAAATTCGCCGGGGAGCTCGGCCTGCTCTTCCAGATCGTGGACGACGTCCTCGACGCCACCGGCAGTGCGGAGGAGCTGGGGAAGACGCCCGGGAAGGACGAGGCGGCGGGGAAGCAGACCTACGTCTCGCTCCACGGCCTCGAGCGGGCGCGCGAGCTCGCGGACGAGGCGCGCGCGCGCGCCGGCCAGCGGCTGCGGGCGCTCCCCGCCGACACGGCCGTCCTGGAGGACATGGTGGCCGCGATCCGGGAGCGCCGGGCGTAGGCCCTAGAACCCCAGGCGGCCGCGCCACCCCGCCGCGTCCCGGCGGACCGCGTGCAGGAGCATGTTCACCACCCAGACGATCAGGGCGCCGAGCACGGCTGCCCAGAAGAAGTCGCTGACCTCGAATTGCGGCACGAGCGCGCCCGTGAGGAGGAGCATGAGCGCGTTCACGAGAAGGAGCGCGAGCCCGAGGGTGAGGATCACGGCCGGAAGCGCGAGGAGGACGATCACGGGCCTGACGACGAGGTTCACGACGCCGAAGACGAGCGCTGCGAGGACGAGCCAGCCGACGCTTCCGTACGTGATGCCGTCCACGAGCTTCGCGGCCGCCCAGAGAGCCGCGAGGTTCGTCGCCCACCAGAGGACGATCCGCACCCGCCGACTCTACTCGCGGCCGTCAGGAAAGCGTCACGCGCGCGGCGCGAGAGGCAGGCGGCCGTGTCTCCCGGAGACGGAGCACCGGCGGGGCGGGCGACTAAGCTAGCCCGACGTGAAGAAGCGCCTGGACGTCGTCCTCGTCGAGCGCGGCCTTGCGCGCTCACGCGCCCAGGCCCAGGCCCTCGTCCTCGCCGGGCGCGTGCCCGGGCACGCGAAGGCGGGGGAGCAGGTCGACGAGGACGCACGCCTCGACGTCGAGCCCGGGCCACGGTTCGTCTCGCGCGGCGGCGAGAAGCTCGCGAACGCGCTCGCGGCCTTCTGGATCGACGTGGCAGGCGAGGACTGCCTGGACGTGGGAGCGTCGACGGGCGGGTTCACCGACTGCCTCCTCCAGGCCGGCGCGGCGCGCGTCGTCTCCCTCGACGTCGGCTACGGACAACTCGACCCGCGGATCCGCCAGGACTCGCGGGTGACCGTGCTCGAGCGCACGAACGTCCGGCGCCTCCGCTGCGCGGACCTTCCGTTCGCGCCCACGTTCGTCGTCTGCGACGTCTCCTTCGTCTCGCTCGCGAAGGCGCTACCGCCCGCGCTTGCCTGCGCCGCCCCTCGCTGGCGCGCGCTCGCGCTCGTGAAGCCGCAGTTCGAGGCGGGTCCCGCCGAGGTGGGCAAGGGGGGCGTCGTCCGCGACGAGCGTGTCCGCGAGCGCGTGCTCGCGGACGTCGTCGAGCAGGTGCCGGCATGGGGCGGGCGAGTGCTCGGAACGTGCGAGTCCGGCGTTCCCGGCCCGAAGGGAAACCGTGAGCTCTTCGTCTACCTCGCCGCGGCGTGACCCCGCGCTCGTGAGCGGCGCGGCCGTCGCGCGCGCGGCCCTCGTCACCCACGGCAAGCCGGAGACGATCGGCGACGCGGTCGAGCGCTTCCGGCGCGCTGCGGAGGCGGCGGGCGTCGCCCCGGTCGGCATCGAGGAGAGCCCGGACGTCGCCGTCGTCCTCGGCGGAGACGGGACGATGCTGCGCGCGCTGGGGACGTTCCTCGGCACCGGGATCCCGGTCTTCGGCGTCAACTTCGGGCGGGTCGGGTTCCTGACCAGCGTGGGCGAGAGCGAGCTCGAGAGCGGCCTCGCACGCGTCTTCTCCCGCGACTACAAGGTCGCCGAGCTCGCCACGCTCGCGCTCACGGTCGGCGACGAGACGCACGCCGCCGTCAACGACGCGGTCGCGACGAGCGCGCGCCTCGGGCGCATGGTCGAGCTCGGGTGGAGGATCGGCGGCGAGGACCTGGGGCGCCAGCCGTGCGACGGGATGATCTGCTCTACGCCGCAGGGATCGACTGCGTACAACCTCTCGAACGGCGGCCCCGTGCTCATGTGGGGGATCGACGCGATGGCGATCACGTTCGTGGCGCCGCACTCCCTGCACGCGCGCCCGCTCGTCGTTCCGCGTGGCCTCGACGTCGCGATCACGAACGCGACGGCGGACCTCCCCGTCGCCGTCCTCGCGGACGGCCACCAGGTGGGCGAGCTGGCGCCGGGCGAGGTGCTCGAGGTCGGCCTGGGCCCGGAGCGGAGCCTGCTCGCGCTCCTCCCCGAGGTGACCTTCTTCTCTCGCTACCACGAGGTCTTCCCCTAGTGCTCCGCGTCCTGCGGATCGAGAACTTCGTCCTCATCCGGGAGGCCGCGCTCGAGCTCTCCGGCGGTCTCAACGCGGTCACGGGCGAGACGGGAGCCGGGAAGACGATCCTCGCGCAGGCGATCGGCCTCCTGCTCGGCAACCGCGGCGACCCGGGGTACGTGGGGCCGGCCTCCGCGGAGGCCTACGTGGAGGCGGAGCTCGATCTCCCCGCGGGACTTCTGGACGATCCCGCCCTCGCCGCCCTCGCCGAGCTGCGGCCGGCCGGCGAGGAGGGCCTCGTCGCGGCGCGCCGCGTCTTCGCCGACGGGCGGACGAGGGCGTACGCGTGGGGGAGGAGCGTCGCGCGCGAGGACCTCGCCTTGCTCGTCGAGCGCCTTCTCGCCATGTCTGGGCAGTTCGAGCAGCGCCGCCTCGCCCGCGCCGCATTCCAGCTCGCGGTCCTCGACGGGTACGCGGGCGAGCGCGCGCTCCGCCTGCGCGCCGACGTAGCGCGAGCCTGGCGGGAGCTCGGCGCCGCCCGCCGGCGCAGCGACGAGGCGCTCCGCGCGGCCGCCGGCCGCAGCGAGCACCTTGCGGAGCTCCGCGAGCTGGTCGCCCGGACCGACGGATTCGAGCCGGGCGGCGAGGAGCGCCTGCGCGCCGAGCGCGAGCGGCTGCGGCGGGTCGGCGAGCTCGCGTCCGGCGTCGCCGCGGCTGCCGAGGCGCTCGCGCCCGAGGCCTCCGACGACCCGGGCGCCGCCGAGCTGGCGGCGCGGGCGGCGGCGTCGCTCACGCCTCTCGTGCCGCTCGCGCACGAGCTCGGGCATTGCTGCGCGGAGATCGAGGACGCGCGCGTGCGCCTGCGCGAGGCGGCATCGTCCCTGCGGGCGCACCTCGCCTCGCTCGAGGCGAGCCCCGACGCCCTCGAGGCCGTCGAGGGCGACCTCGACCGCATCTCCGAGGCGAAGCGGCGCTTCGCCGCGGCCTCCTACGAGGACCTCCTCGCGCGCGCACGCGGCGCGCGCGCCGAGCTCGAGGGGCTCGAGGGCGCCGCCGACGACGCCGCAGCGGGTGAGCGCGCGCTCGCCGAGGCGACGGCGCGCTTCCAGGCGCTCGCGGCGGAGCTCTCGGGCATGAGGCGCGACGCGGCGTCCGGCTTCGCCGAAGAGGTGGGAGCGGCGCTCGCGTCCCTTGCGGTCGGCGAAGGGGAGTTCCGCGTGGACCTTCGCTCGCGCGAGCCGGGCGCGAGCGGGGCGGACGAGGCGGCCTTCCTCTTCCGCGCAAACGAAGGGCTTCCGCTCGCCGCCGTCGCGGAGGCGGCGTCCGGAGGGGAGCTCTCCCGGATCGCCCTCGCGCTTCGCTCCGCCGCGCACGCCGGGGGCGGCGAGCCTACGATCGTCTTCGACGAGATCGACGCCGGCATCGGCGGCGAGACCGCCCACGCCGTGGCGAGGGCGTTGCGCTCGCTCGCCGCGCGGGCTCAGGTCGTCACGATCACCCACCTGCCGCAGATCGCGTCCGTCGCGGACGCGCACTTCCGCGTCGAGAAGGTTCCGGGCGACCCGACGCACACGAGGATCGAGCGGCTCGCGGAGCCCGAGCGGCGTGACGAGCT
>JACVSB010000340.1 GCA_014534155.1 Thermoleophilia bacterium | reverse complement strand
CGCTCGTCACGCGGCGCTCAGGCGCTCGCGCAGCTCGCGCAGGCGCGCGTCGATCCGCTTGCCCGCGAGCTCGTTCAGATAGAGGGCAGAAGCGAGCGCGAGCGCCCCCGCGAGGCAGAGGCAGAAAACGGCGAACATGCTCCCGGCCATCTGTGGCCCCTCGCGCGTGAAGACCACCGGGTGGATGAAGTTCTCGGCGAGCCGGATGGCCAGGAAGCTGACCGGGATGAGGACGACGCCGAAAAGCGCGTAGACGGCCGCCATGTTCGCGCGGCGCGGGCCGGGGTCGACGGAGTAGCGAAGCATGAAGTAGGCCGAGTAGAAGAGGAAGAGGACCAGGAAGAGGACGAGCTGGCGCTCGCCCCAGCTCCACCAGACGCCCCAGGAGATCTTCGCCCAGAGCGAGCCCGTGACCAGCGTGAGGACGCCGAAGATCGTCCCGATGTGGATGGCGGTGTAGCTCTCCAGGTCGTAGCGCTCCTCGCGCGTCCACAGGAGCCGCAGCGCCTTCCACGCCGCCCAGCCGAAGCACGTGTACGCAGCGAGGGCGACCGGCACGTGGATGTAGAAGATCCGCTGGCTGAAGCCCTGGTCGGCGTCGTTCGGCACCCAGTAGAAGGCGAGCGCGATCCCCGCGAGCAGGAGGACGAAGGCGGCGAGTGCCGCGCCCGGGGCAGCGCTATTCCGCAACGACGTACTCAAAGCTGGCCCACGCAAGGATCGCAAAGATGGCGTCGTACAGGCCGAGGAAGGCGAGGTACCGGGCGGCGTCGGCCTCGACGCTCG
This sequence comes from Thermoleophilia bacterium, assembly GCA_014534155.1. Next base: position 741 of record JACVSB010000340.1, on the reverse strand, counting down.
CGCCCACGCCTCCGACGACGAGCGGGATCGCGAGCGGGAGGAAGAGGAGCGGCAGGAGGAGCTCGCGCGCCCGGCTCGCGGCGGCCATGGCCGCGAGGAGCGTCCCGACGGAGGCGATCCCCACGTCCGCGAGCGCGAAGGCCGCGACGGCCGACCAGGAGAGCGAGCCGAAGAAGAGCGCGTACGCCGGAAGCGCGATGACCTCGGCGAGCGCGAGGAAGGCGAGGACGCTCACCCCCTTGCCGACCCAGAGCGCGCTCCGATCCGCCGTCGCGAGCACGAGCCCGTCGAGGACGCGCTGCTCGCGCTCGGCCACGAACGCGCGCGTGAGCGCGAGGAGCGCCGTGAAGAGGACGGCGATCCAGAGGAAGCCGGTGGCCGCGAGGTCCGACCCCGCCGCGGGGAGCGAGAAGCGAAAGATGACGAGTGCCGAGACGACGAAGAGGAGCATCGCGGGGACGGTGTCCCGGGAGCGCAGCTCGAGGAGAAGGCTCGTCCGTGCGAGGGCGGCGACGTCGCCGACGTACCCGTTCACCCGAGCGCGAGCTCCTGCGTGCGCAGGCGGGCGAACCGGCTCGGCTCGTGTGTGGCGACGACGAGCGTCCGCTCGCCCACGAGGTCGGCAAGCTCGCCGTCGAGCAGCTCGGCCCCTGCTCGGTCGAGGGCCGAATGCGGCTCGTCGAGGAAGAGGAGGCGCGGCTCGTGCAGGAGCGCCCGAGAGAGGGCGAGGCGCTGGGCCAT
>JACVSB010000254.1 GCA_014534155.1 Thermoleophilia bacterium | reverse complement strand
TACCCGAGGCGTTCGCCTTTTCATCCCGGCGTCCGGCACAATCGAGCTGTCTCGGCCGCGGGCGTGGCGGAACTGGAAGACGCGGCGGGTTTAGGTCCCGTTGGGCGAAAGCCCTTGGAGGTTCGAGTCCTCTCGCCCGCATCCCGCCGTTCGGGGCCCGCCACGACGAGCGCGGACGGGCCACTCGTCACGCAGCCGAATCGCCTGGTGGCGTTGCCGGCAGGACGAGGCGGAAGCGCGCCCCCTGAGGGCTTGCGTTCTCGTAGAGGAGGTCACCCCCGTGGGCGCGCGCGTACGAGCGCGCGATCGCGAGGCCGAGGCCCGTCCCCGCGACGCGTTCCCCCGCGCGGCGCGCCCGCGTGAAGCGCTCGAACAGGTCGGGCACGAACTCGGGCGGGACCCCCCGGCCGCTGTCCTCGACCGTGAGGCCGAAGTGGCCGTCGTGCTGCTCGGCGTGTACCAGCACGGGGGACTCCCCATGGCGAAGGGCGTTGACCACGAGGTTGGAGACGATCCGGTCGAAGGCGTGGGGATCGGCGAGCACCTCGAGCGCCGGGTCGACGTCGACCAGGACGCCCTGGTCGACCATCCCGGCGGCGGCGACGAGCGCCTCCACGCGCTCGCGTACCTGCACCCGCTCGGGCTCGATCGCGATCGCCTCGGCGTCGAGCCGGGAAAGGTCGAGGAGCTGGTCGACGAGCGTCCGCATGTGCGCGCTCTGGTGGACGAGCGTCTGCTCGAGGATCGCGCGCTGCTCGGGGCGCAGCTCGGGTCCGCGTGAGACGAGGGTCTCGACGATCCCGTCGATCGTGGCCACCGGTGTGCGCAGCTCGTGCGCCGCGAGGGCGACGAAGCTCGTCTTCACCTCGTCCGCGCGCTCGAGCGCGAGGCGCGACGCTCGTTCCCGCGAGAAGAGGCGCGAGCGGTCGAGCGCGAGCCCCGTGAGCGCGCCGAGCGTCCGCAGGAGCTGGAGCTCCTCCGCGCCGAAGAAGGGCGCGTACCGGCTCGTCCACACCCGGACGCTGCCGCCCGGGACCTCCAGGTCGATCGCCTCGCCCTGCGAGGCGTCGCGCTCCGCGGCCTCGACGTCGCCGCAGGAGCCGATCAGGCGCCCGCCCTCGTCGCGAAGCGCGACGGCGCGTGCGCCCATCATCCCGGCGAGCGCCGGCGCGACGTCGCGCGCGACCTCGTCCTCGGTCGTCGCCCGCATGAGGCGCGTGATCGCGTCCTGGAACCGGGCCTGCTCGCGCCGCCGCCAGGCGATGCGAAGCATCCACGGCGGCGAGAGCGCAAGGAGAAACGCGAGGGCGCTCGCGCTCGTGAGTAGCGCGACGGCGAAGTCGAACGCGGACGGGCGGCCCGGAGGCTGGAAGGCGACGAGGAAGAGGACGAGGGTCAGGGAGATCGCGGCGAAGGTGAGCATCTGCATTCGCCGCCTCGCGACGGTCGGCGCGCGCGCTCCCGCGCGCCAGAGCCGCACGGCCACGACGACCGAGAGTACGGCCCAGTGGACGAGGAACGCGGCGAGGTAGGCGAGGAAGGACGTGCTCCGCGGCTCCCCCTCTGCGGGGACGTTCGGCAGGACGAGCGTCCACACGAGGAGGACGGCGGTCATCGCGCCGAGCAACCGTTCCAGCCGGTGCGTCGGCGGCTCGAACGCCGTCGTGAACCGGTAGAGGAGGTACGGGAAGAGGACGAGGACGGCGATGAGGGCGCGGCGCGCGATCTGCTCGGCGAGCGTCCCGGAATCGTCCGGGACAAGACGACCGACGTCGGCGACGAAGGCGAGCGCGCCGAACGTGAGCGCGGCCCACAGCGCGCCGCGGCCCCGCCCGGCGCGCCACTGGCGGAGCGCGACGATCGCGACGAGCGTGAACAGCGCCAGGTTGAGCCAGTCGAAGACTTCGGCGAGCGCTTCCATCGCGGGCTCCCTTCGCCGGACACCTTACGCCCCCTTCGCGCGCACCTGCCGGGCGCGGATGGAAAACGCGCGACGTCTCCGGCCCGTGGCACCGATGGCACAATGGCCGGACGTTGAGGACGAGCGTCGAAGAGCTGCCGGAAAACCGCGTGCGCCTCGAGGTGGAGGTTCCCGAGGGCGACGTGCGCCACGCGCTCGAGCACGCTGCCTCGGACCTCGCCGAGACGGCGCGCGTGCCGGGGTTTCGGAAGGGGAAGGTGCCCGTCCGGCTCGTGGCGGCGCGGGTCGGGCGCGACGCGCTGTGGGCGGAGGCGCTCCGCACCCACCTCGAGGGGTGGTTCGTGAACGCGGCCGCCCGCTCGCGCGTCGACCCGGTGGGCCCGCCTGACATCGTCCTGGGCGAGGCCCCGGCGGACGGCGGCCCGTTCCGCTTCACGGCGACCGTCGACGTTCCGGCCAAGCCGGAGCCGGCGGACTGGACGGACCTCGAGGTTCCCGTCGCCGAAGCGGACGTCCCGCCCGACCTGATCGAGCGCGAGCTCGACGCCGTCCGGGAGTCCGTCGCCGAGCTCGTTCCCGTCGAGCGTCCGGTCCGCGCCGG
>JACVSB010000295.1 GCA_014534155.1 Thermoleophilia bacterium | reverse complement strand
GAGCTCGCCCCCGGCGAGGAGAAGGCGAAGACGCGGCGGCTCGCGGGTCGCGTCATGGCCCGGCGGGGCCACGGGAAGCTCGTCTTCCTCGACCTCGTCGACCGCTCCGGGCGGATCCAGCTCCTCTGCTCCGCCGAGAAGGTGGGGCCCGTCGACGTCGACCTGGGCGATGTGGTCGGGGCCGCCGGAAGGCCGGCGAAGACCCGGCGCGGGGAGGCCTCGCTCGCCGTGGAGGAGCTCGTACTTTTAGCCAAGACCCGCCGGCCCCTGCCCGACACCTACCACGGCCTCGTCGACCCCGAGACGCGCTACCGCAAGCGCTATCTCGACCTGCTGGTGAACGAGGAGACGCGGGAGGACTTCCTGCTTCGGAGCCGGATCGTCGCGTCGCTTCGCCGCCGCCTCGACGCGGACGGTTTCGTGGAGGTCGAGACGCCCGTCCTGCAGCCTCGCTACGGCGGCGCCTTCGCCGAGCCCTTCGTCACCCACCACAACGAGCTCGACGTCAACCTCTACCTCAGGGTCGCGACCGAGCTCTACCTGAAGCGGCTCGTCGTGGGCGGGCTCGAGCGCGTCTACGAGATCGGGAAGGACTTCCGCAACGAAGGGGTGTCCTACAAGCACCAGCCGGAGTTCACGATGCTGGAGTGGTACGAGGCGTTCGCGGACTACCGCGACACGATGGAGCGCGTCGAGCGCCTGGTCGCCGGGGTCGCGCGGGACGTCCTCGGGAGGACGACCGTGACCTTTCGCGAGCGCGAGATCGACCTCGGCGAGCCGTGGCAGCGGGTCCGCTTCGTCGACGCGCTCGGGCGCGAAGGCGTCTGGGCCGAGGACGAGCGAGAGCTCCGCGAGCTCCTCGGCGGGCGAGGCGTCGACACGACCGCCGACCGAACGTGGGCGCAGCTCGTCGATCACGCCCTCAGCCACTTCGTCGAGCCGGGACTCGTGCAGCCGACGATCCTGTACGACTACCCGATCGAGCTCTCACCCTTCGCACGCGTCACGGACGACGATCCCCGGCTCGTCGAGCGGTTCGAGTACTTCGTGGGCGGGATGGAGCTCGGGAACGCGTTCACCGAGCTGAACGACCCAGTCGAGCAGGCGGAGCGGTTCCGCATACAGGCGGCGGAGCGGGCGGCGGGCGACGCCACGGCTGAAGTCGGCGACCCCGACTACGTGGAGGCGCTCTCGTACGGGATGCCGCCGACGGGCGGGCTGGGCCTCGGCGTCGACCGGCTGGCGATGGTCATGACGGGCCGGAACACGATCCGCGACGTGATCCTCTTTCCCGCTCTGCGCGAGCGCGCCTAGTAGGCAACGGGACGGGCCCGCGCTCGTGCAAGGGCTCCGGCGCCGGGACCGGTTCCCGCCAGGAGGTACACGCTCGCGAGGCCGGCCCACGCACCGTACGGCGCGAGGAGCTCCCGCGTGTCGTCTGCGCTCGCAGGGCGGCCGCGGAGCGAAGAGACGAGCTTGATGAGCCCCAGGTCGCCGACGAGCCCGAGATCGAAGCGCCCCAGCCCGTGCAGTGCCACCATCGCCGCCGACCAGGGGCCGAGCCCGCGCTCCCGCTCGAGGCGGGACGCCACGTCCTCGCTGGGAACATTGCGCAGGCGCTCGAGATCGATCTCCCGTGAGAGGCGCACGAGCGCGTTCGCCTTGCGGGCGACGAGCCCGTGCCGCTCGAGCTCGGCCACCGCGTAGGGCGCGAACGACGACCGTGTGGGTGGGAGGTGGAGGCCGCGGTGCCGCCTGCCGGCGAGGCGGACGAGCTTCCCCTCGAGCAGGCGCGCCGCCCGCACCTGGATCAGCTGCCCGCACACGGCCTTGAGGAGTGCATGGGTAACCGTGGCCGCTCGCAGCGGCCGAAGGCCGGGCTGCGCCCGCACGCGCGGGCCGAGGACCGAATCGTCCCGGAAGCGGCGGAGGAACGGCGTGTGGTCGTCGTCCACGGCCAGGATGAACCGGAGTTGGGCAACGGCGCGCTCGGGCG
>JACVSB010000107.1 GCA_014534155.1 Thermoleophilia bacterium | reverse complement strand
GATCGCGTGCGGGGACTGCAGCTTCGGGACGCGCGCGACGACTTCCCCCGTGACCGGGTCGATTCGGAGGACTGTGAAGCCTGACTCGCTCCCGGCCCAGACGGCGTTCCCCGACGCTGCGACCGGCGTCTTCCCGCCCGAGCGCTTGGAGAGGGCGATGGTGGGGCCAGACTCGCTTGCCTCGGGCCGGAACCGCACGAGCCTCGCGCGCTCCTCGTCTGTCACCCAGATTGCGTGCCGGGACGCGACGATCGCCGCGGGTGAGCTCGGGCGCGAGGTAGGCGAGCGTGCCGAGGAGGCGGCCGCTCTCCATGAGGACTGTGTACGCCGTCCCCTTGGCGAGGCCGAAGTCGGTCAGAAGCGCGGAGGTCCGCGGCGAGCCGGACGAGCCGGCCGAGCGGAAGCGGGCCACTCGTCGCGATCTCCGTCTTCAGCGAGCGCCCATCGACGTACCGGCTCGCGAGGTAGTAGCGGCGGCCGACCTCTCCTGCATCCAGGACGGGAACCAGGTTCGGGTGCTCGACCTCGCGGGCCACGCGCGCCTCGCGCTGGAAGCGGCGGCGGTAGGTCTCGTCGTGCGCGAGCTTCTCCCTGAGCAGCTTGAGAGCGACGTCCTCGCCGTCGCGCTCGGCGCGAAAGACGACGCCTACGGCGCCCTCGCCGAGCCGGGTCCCGCAGACGGTACTCGCCGAGCACTTCGCCCGGCGTCATCATGCGGCGACGCCGTCCCTCGCCACTCCCCCGGTGTGACCGCGCACGGCGGCGAGGATACGACGCGCGACGGTCGCGGACCAGGGAAATTGCCGATGCGAGCGGGGCGGGAGCGGCGTACGTTCGAGCAGTGAACGCGACCCTGCAGACGGTGCTGGTTGCCACCTCGGGGTCGCCGTCCTCGCAGCGCGCGGTCGACCTTGGCCTCGCCATCGCCTCCGGGTCGGGCGCGGCGGCGGTGTTCGTCCACGTGCTCGCCCCGGTCGTGTGGGTCGTTCGCGCGCGCGGCGGACCGGTTCGCGCGCTGCCCTCCCGGCTGCTCGGCGCTGCGTGGGACGAGCCGCTCGCCGACGCCGCGGAACGCTCCGACGATGCGGGCGTCCCCTACGCCCTCGAGCTCTTCGCCGGCGATCCGGCGGACGTGATCGTGCGCCTCGCGGATGCTGCGGACGCCGACCTGATCGTCGTCGGGAGCCGCTGCGGCTCCCGGCTCGCACGCGCCGGCCGCGTGCGGACGGCGCGGAGAGTCGTGCGAGAGGCCGCCGTCCCCGTGCTTGTCGCGAACGGTGGTGCCGGCGCGGAACGGCGGCCGAAGGTGCCGCCGTCGCGGCACGAGGGGCTAGGCCCGGGGCCCGTCCTCTCGTAGCCCCGCGGCCGGTCGTCGCCGGCGTCGGCTTCCCTCCAGTCCCTCCAGTCGGGCTTCGGCGCCGTCGCGCGCGTTTGTCCCCCGCAATCGGCGGGGGAAGAAAGCGAGCAATGCGTACGCGCGCAGTGGGGGCAGCCGGAGCGGCGGTCGTGCTGGCCGCTTCCGTCTGGTACGTGCAAGCTCCGCCGCGCACCGAGGGGGACTACCGGGAGCGAGCGGCGCTTGCGGCGGAAACGCTTCGCTCCCAGGTCCAGACCGGACGGCTCTGGGTCCGCGAGCTCGAGGAAGGCCGCGTGACGCGCCAGGCTGCCGCGGTCGCCTTCCGCGAGGCCGAGGGTGACGCGGAGAGCGCCGCTTCGGAGTTCGCGGCCTTCGACCCGCGCGGAGACACGCGGGAGACGCGCTCTCGGGTGATGGAGCTCGCCGCCCGCGTGACGGACGCGCTGGGACAGCTTCGCATCGCCTCGCAGGACGGCCGGTGGGACGCGTTGCCCTCGCTCGCGGCGCCCCTTCCCGGGCTCGCGAGGAGGCTCGAGGCGACTGCGCGGCGAGCCGAGCCGTGAGCAAGCTCTTCGCGTTCACGCTCGGGACGCTCTCGGCGATCGGCGGCTTCATCGACATCGGAGACCTCGTCGCCGACGCGCAGGTCGGCGCCCGCTTCGGCCTCCGCCTCGCGTGGGTAGCGCTCGTCTCCGTGGCCGGGATCATGTGCTTCGCCGAGATGTCGGGACGGATCGCGCTCAAGACGCAGCGTCCCGCGCTCGCCCTCGCCCGCTCCCGGCTGGGCCCGCGCTACGCCCTCTTCGGGCTCGTCGGGTCGCTGCTCGTCACGGGCCTCCTCGTCATGGCCGAGCTCTCGGGCGTCGCCCTCGCGCTCGAGCTGGCGACGAGCGTCCACTACCTGCTCTGGGTCCCGCTGGCGGCCTTCCTCGTGCTCGCCGTCGTGTGGGTGCTTCCCTTCGAGGTCATGGAGCGCCTCTACGGCCTCCTCGGGCTGACCATGCTCGTCTACGTCGTCGCCGTGTGGGCGCTCGGGCCCGACTGGTCGGCGCTGCTCGAGTCGGCGACGACGCTCGCTCCGACGGCCGGAGAGAGCTGGGGCGCGTACCTCTTCTTCGTCGTCGTCCTGATCGGCGCGCAGATGACGCCGTACGAGATGTTCTTCTTCTCGTCCGGCGCCGTCGAGAGCCGCTGGCGGCCGAAGGATCTCGTGGAGATGCGCGTGAACGTGATCGTCGGTTTCCCGCTCGGCGGCCTCCTGGCGGTCGCGATCCAGGCCGTCGCCTTTCTCGTCTTCTTCGAGCCGGCGATCGAGGTCGAGCACCTGTCGCAAACGGTGCTTCCGGTTGGCGTGGCGCTGGGCAAGATCGGTCTCGCGATCGCGATCGTCGGCGTCTTCGCGGCGACCTTCGGCGCGACGCTCGAGACCCTCCTCGCGACGGGCTACGACGTGGCCCAGTACTTCGGCTGGTCGTACGGCAAGGTGCAGCCGCCTGTCCGGGCGGCCCGCTTCACGACGGTCACGCTCGCCCTGCTCCTCGCCGCGAGCGCGCTCGCCTTGACGACGATCGACCCGATCACGGTGACGATCATCGCCGTCGTCTTCAGCGCCTCCCTCTTGCCCTTCCTCTTCCTCCCCGTGCTCCTGGTCGGAAACGACCGCGAGATCATGGGCGAGCTCGCGAACGGCCGGCTCTCGAACGTCGTCGGCACGGCGACCATCGTCGTCAGCGTCGTCGTGTCGCTGGCGGCGTTTCCCCTCCTCGTGCTCACGCGGGCCGGCGTCGCATGAGCAAGCACGTGAGCGTCCGCGTGGCCCTCCTCGACCAGCAGGTCGTCGACTGCGACCGGCTGGCGATCGGGCGCGTCGACGACCTCGAGCTCGGTTTCCCCGAGGAGGGGGGTGCGCCGGAGGTGCAAGCGATCCTCACGGGGGCGGAGGCGCTCGGGCAGCGGCTTGGCGGGACGATCGGCGGGTGGATGGCCGCGACCGCAGCGCGCCTTCGGCCGCGCTCGGCGCCCGCCGGGCCGGCGAAGATCGATGGCTCGCTCGTCGTCGAGCTCGAGCCGTTCATCCGCGTCGGCGTTCGGTTCGACGACCTGCCGGACGTGGCGCGGCTCGAGCGCTGGCTCTCCGCGAACCTGATCGAGCCGCTGCCGGGAGCCGGCGATGCGAGCGAGTGAGCTCCTCGCCTCGCAGGTAGTGGACTCGAACGGACGGCCGCTCGGGCCGGTCCGCGATATCCGCGTCGAGCGCGACGGGTTCCGCGTCGTCGGCCTCGTGGTCGGCAAGGGCGCGTTTGCGCGGGTCGCGCACGGGTGGGGCTACGCGGAAGGCCGCGCCCAGGGCCCCGCGCTCCTCTCCTGGCTGACGCGCCGCGCCACCCGGCGCGCGCGCTTCATCCCGGCGGACCGTGTCGCCGACTGGGGCCCAGGGACCGTGAGGATCGGGGGGGACGCCCGCGAGCTCGAGCCGCTCACCGAGGAGCTTCGCCGGTGAGCGAGACGGAGGCCCTCCTGGCGGGCTGGGTGCTCCTCGCGCTCCTCGTCGCAGCCCTCGCGGCGCTCGTCGCGCGGGGACGCGAATGAGGCGTGCCTGGTGGTGCGTTCCAGGCCGAGGGCGCGGTAGGCTGGGGCCATGTGCCGAAGCATCCATACCCTCTACAACTTCGACCCTCCGGCGACCGAGGAGGACGTGCGCGCGGCCGCCAGCCAGTACGTGCGCAAGATCAGCGGCTTCGCCAGGCCGTCACGTGCGAACGCGGAGGCGTTCGAGCGCGCGGTGGACGGCGTCGCGGCTGTCTCGCGGCAACTTCTCGACGAGCTCGTGACCTCGGCGCCGCCGCGGGATCGCACGCGCGAGGCGGAGAAGGCGCGCGCCCGCGCGGCAGAGCGGCGCGCAGCCTAGTCAGCCGCGCCCCGCCCGGCCGCGGGTAGCTCCGGCTCGCCGCTCCCCCTGAAGAGGGTTGCGGTCGCGGTCGGGTCGACGACCATCGCCCCGCCGTCCACCGGGAGCGCAACCCCGTTCACGTAGCTCGCGTCCGCCCCGGCGAGGAAGGAGACGACGGCGGCGACCTCCTCCGGGTCGGCCGGTCGCCGGGCCGGGTGGTTCTCGTGCACGAGCCGGTACGCCCCTTCGCGGTCCGTGCCGTGCAGGCGCGCGACCGCGTCCATGTCCTCGTCACCCATCGCCGTTCGTACCCACCCCGGGCACACGCAGTTGGTCCGCACGCCAGCGGGGCCGTAGTCGTTGGCGAGACAGCGCGTGAGCATGACGAGCCCCGCCTTCGAGGTGCAGTACGAGGTCCAGCCGGGGCCAGCCAGGAAGCCGCTGACGGACGCGACGTTGACGATCGACCCGCCGCGGGCGATGAGGTGCGGAAGGCCGGCGCGGGCGGCGAGGAACGCGCCGGTCAGGTTCGTGCGCAGGACGGCGTCCCACCCCGCGGGCTCCTCCTCGAGAGCCGGTCCGCTGTCGCCGATGCCCGCGTTGTTGACGAGCAGGTCGAGGCCGCCGAACGCCTGCACCGACGCCTCGACGGCCGCTTCCATCTCTGCGGCCTCGCCCACGTCCGCGACGCACGTGAGCGCGGAGGCGCCGCGCCGCCGAACGTCCTCGGCGGTCGACCCGAGGGGGCCCGGCCGTCGCCCCACGAGGGCGACCGAGTAGCCCTCGCTCGCAAGCCGGCGCGCGACGGCCGCGCCGATTCCCGAGCCGCCCCCGGTCACGAGCGCAGTTCGTCCGCCCGCGCCTGCCCGCTGCGCGCTCATCCCCGCATCCTCTCACGGCCGCTGCGGCCGAGCGCACCGCGTCAGTAGTTCGCCGCGGCACGTTCGGCAGGATTCCGCTCGCGGTGGCGGAGCCCGCGAGGCTGAAGCGAGGTAGCGCGCTTTCCGCTCGCCGCGCTGTCGCGCGAGCGCACGCGTCTCCGACGCCCCGAAGCCCTTCCGTCCGATCCTGCGCGGCCTTCTCCTCACCGGCGGGGCCGACCGCTACCTGCGCGCCGAGGCGAGCGGACGCGGCTCGACGGTGGAGGCCGACCGCTCTGGTGGCCGCCGACCAAGGTCGTCGGGCGCTACCTGTCGCCGTTCCTCGCCGCCCAGGTCGGCATCCAGCAAGAGGTTCCGCGCGAGGAGGAACACGTCCCCGTCGAGGCGGAGCTCGAGCTCGTCGGCGGATCGCTCCGCCCGCTCGGGTAGTCGGCACCGACGAGCGGCGGCACAACGAGGGCGCGGGACGCGCTCGTCAGGAGCACGACTCCCAGCCATACTGTCTCCAGATGAGGCTGCGGAGAGGAGCGGGCGCTCGCGCGCGGGTCGGGCGTCGCCCGCGTCCTCCGCGCCACGTCCTCGCCGGTTCGCGCCTCGCGCTCCTCACCGCGGCTGCCGCGCTCGTCGTGCCCGCAAGCGCTCCGGGCGCGTCCGTCTTCGTCGTCACGGGACGCGGTTGGGGCCACGGGATCGGCCTGAGCCAGTACGGTGCGCTCGGCCTTGCCCGGCACGGGTCGGGCCACGCGGAAATCCTGCAGCACTACTACCGCGGGACGGTCGTCTCGCCGGGGCTCCCGAACGCGACGGTCAAGGTGCTTCTCGCTTCCGCGAGGCCCTCGGTGGTCGTCTCCTCCGGCGCTCCGTTTTCGGTCTCCGGGCAGGCCCTCGCCGCCGGCGCCTACACGGTCACCCCGCAGCCCGGCGGCGTGCGGCTCGCGGGCCCCGGCGGGACGCGAAGCGTCGAGACCCCGGCCACGATCGCTCCCGGGTCTGCGGCGCTCGAGCTCGCCGGCGTCGCGTACCGCGGCAGCCTCCTCGTCGCCTCGTCGCCGGCGGGCACGGCGCTCTCCGTGCTCAACACACTTCCGCGGGAGTCGTACCTGCGCGGTGTCGTGCCGCAGGAGATGCCCTCCTCCTGGGCGGCCGAGGCCCTCGAGGCGCAGGCGGTCGTGGCGCGCTCGTACTCGCTGGCGGT
>JACVSB010000355.1 GCA_014534155.1 Thermoleophilia bacterium | reverse complement strand
GCTCGACCCGGGCGAGGAACCCCTCGAGCTCGACGCGGCGGACGACGCCGCGAAAGCGGTTGCGCGCGCTCAGGTCGTCCCCCCCTCCCCCCAGGAGCCCGCGGAGCTCCCCCGCGGGGACGAGGCGGCGGTTCGCCTCGTCTCGCAGCGTCCGGATCCGCCCCGCGCGATCCCAGCGGCGCAGCGTGTCGAGGCTGATCCCGAGGACACGCGCTGCCTCGCTCGCGGTGTAGAGCTGCTCGCCGCTCACGGCCTCCCCGCGGCTACAGTCGCACGCGCAAGCATAAGCAATGCCTAGGCATCTTCTCCCTCGCCTAGGCGGGTGTCAAGGAGGGCACCGGTGCCGACCGCACGCTCGTTCCTCGTCCTCGCAGGCGCGGTGCTGGCCGTGACCGCGTGCGCCGGTGCCGGCGAGCGTGACGCCGGGGCCGACGCGGCGCGATCCGCCCGTCTCACCGTGTACGCCGCGGCCTCGCTGACCCAGGTCTTCCCCGGGATCGACCCGGCGCCCCGGTACAGCTTCGGCGGCTCCGACGAGCTGGCCACGCAGATCCGGGAGGGCGCCCCCGCCGACGTGTACGCGGCCGCGAGCCCGAAGTACCCGCAGGAGCTCTACCGCGCGGGGTTGCTCGAGAAGCCGGTCACCTTCGCCTCGAACCGCCTCGTCCTCGTCGTCCCCCGCGACAACCCGGCCCGGATCGGCGGCGTGGAGGACGTGCGGGAGCCGGGGACGAGGCTCGTGATCGGAGCGGAAGGCGTCCCCGTCGGCGACTACGCCCGGGAGGTGCTGGGCGACCTCGGCCTCCGGGCGGCGCTCGCGAACGTGGTCTCGAACGAGGACGACGTCAAGGGCGTCCTCGGCAAGGTGGGGCTCGGCGAGGCGGACGCGGGGTTCGTGTACGCGACGGATGCGGTGGTTGCCGGCGCGCGCGTCCGCGTGGTCGAGCTTCCCGTGGGCGCGCAGCCGTCGATCGAGTACCAGATCGCGGTCGTGGCGGGGAGCGAGAACCGGGGAGCGGCTCGGCGCTTCCTCGGCCTGGTGCGCTCGCGCGACGGCCGCCGGGCGCTCGCCGAGGCCGGCTTCCGTCTCCCCTGACGGCTTGCGTCGCGGAGGCCGTCTCGATCTCTCCGAGCCCTCCGGGGAGCGAGACGCCGTTACGGTGCGGACGGTGCCGCGCTACTGGATCGGCGTCGTCTCGCACGCGCACGTCCGGCGCGGTGTCGCGGGCGGCTTCGCCCAGCTGAGCCACGGGAAGGAGGCGCCGCTCCGCCGCCTCGCCGCCGGCGACTGGCTCGTCTACTACTCGCCGCGAAGGACGCATCCCGACGGGGAGCCGCTGCAGGCCTTCACCGCGATCGGCGAGGTCGCCGACGACGAGCTCTTCCAGGTCGAGGGCGACGGGGGCGTCCGGCCGTGGCGGCG
>JACVSB010000303.1 GCA_014534155.1 Thermoleophilia bacterium | reverse complement strand
TCGTCTTCGCCTACTCGGACGTCTCGCACGAGCACGTAATGCACCTCGGGTCACGCGCGCTGTCGTCGGGCGCGGACTACCGGCTCCTGGGACCGCGCACGACGGAGCTTCGCTCGACGAAGCCCGTGGTCGCGGTCTGCGCCGTCAGGACGGGCGCCGGCAAGAGCCAGACGACACGCCGCGTCGCGGCCGTGCTGCGCGAAGCCGGCCACCAGGTGGCTGTCCTGCGCCATCCGATGCCGTACGGGGACCTGGCCCGGCAGGCCGTGCAGCGGTTCGAGCGCCGGGCCGACCTGGACGCCGCGGACTGCACGATCGAGGAGCGGGAGGAGTACGAGCCCCACCTGGACGAGGGGAACCTCGTCTTCGCCGGTGTCGACTACGAGGCAATCCTCCGCCGGGCCGAGGAGGAGGCCGATGTCATCCTCTGGGACGGCGGCAACAACGACATGCCCTTCGTGGCGCCCGACGTCCACATCGTGGTCGTGGACCCGCACCGCCCGGGCCACGAGCGGAGCTACCACCCCGGGGAGGCGAACGTCCGCATGGCCGACGTCTGCGTCGTCAACAAGGTCGACAGCGCGCCTGCTGAGGGCGTGGAGGCCGTGCTCGCGTCGATCCGTGCGCTCAACCCTCGGGCCGAGATCGTCCGGGCCGCCTCGCCGTTCGCCGTGGAGGGCGATCCGGGCGAGATTCGGGGCAAGCGCGTGCTTGCGGTCGAGGACGGTCCGACGCTCACGCACGGGGAGATGCGCTACGGGGCGGCCGTGCTCGCCGCGCGCGAGCACGGAGCCGCTTCGCTCGTCGACCCGCGACCGTTCGCCGTCGGCTCGATCAAGGAGGCGCTCGCCGCCTACCCTCACGTGAAGGAGCTGCTTCCGGCGATGGGCTACGGGAGGCGGCAGATGGACGAGCTTCGCGAGACGATCAACCGCTCGGATGCCGACCTCGTCCTCGTCGGCACTCCCATTGACCTCCGGCGCGTGATCGACCTGGACAAGCCGGCGCTTCGCGTGACCTACCGCCTCCAGGAGGTCGGGCAGCCGACGCTCCGCGACGTCCTCCTCGCCCGCGGCGTCCTCGAGCCCGCCGGCGCCCTCCCGTAGCGCAACGGGGGATCGGCGCTGCCCACGGCGAACCTCGCTTCTTGGCCGCCGCCTCCCTGACCGTTCTCGCGCTGGGGGGAAACGCGCTCCTTCGCCCCGGGGAGCGGGGGACGGCCGCCGAACAGCGCGCCAACATCGCCGCCACCTTCACCTCGCTCGCGCCGACGGTCGCGTCGGAACGGCTCGTCGTCACCCACGGGAACGGGCCGCAGGTCGGAAACGCGCTCCTCCGCCAGGAACTGGCGGCGGCCGAGGCGCCGCCGCTCCCGCTCTACCTGGCCGTGGCCGGGACTCAGGCCGAGGTCGGCGCGCTCATCGCGGCGGAGCTCACGGGAGTCGTCGGCCGGGAGGCCGTCGTCGTCCTCACGCGGGTCGAAGTCGACCCTGACGACCCAGCGTTCGCCGACCCGACGAAGCCCATCGGGCCGTTCTACGACGAGCCGCGAGCGCGCACGCTCGCCGAGGAGCGAGGGTGGGCGCTCCGCGAGGACGCCGGCCGCGGCTGGCGCCGAGTCGTTCCCTCGCCGCGGCCGGTCGCCGTCCTCGAAGCTGCGAGCGTGGAAGCGCTCGTCGCTAGGGGAGCGGTGGTCGTCGCCTGCGGAGGCGGCGGGATACCGGTGGTTCGGCGGGCCGGCCGCATCGACGGCGTCGACGCGGTGATCGACAAGGACCTGGCCTCGGCACTCCTCGCGATCCGGCTCCGCGCGCGGCGCCTGC
>JACVSB010000147.1 GCA_014534155.1 Thermoleophilia bacterium | reverse complement strand
GCGAAGACGAACGCGCCGCGCAGGAGGACGACGAGGAGGGGCTCGAGCCGCGCGTAGTCGCGCGCAATTGCCGCACCGAGCTCGCCCACGCGCTCGGCAATCTCATCCGCGGACAGGTAGACCTCGCCGAGGCGATGACGACGGACGGGGCCGAAGGGCGAGCTACGCGCGGCGATCGCCGATCACGCCGTCACCGGCTGGGCGCGGCGAAAGCGCGTACCGCTGGACGAGCCGCTCGACGTCGCGCTTGTAGAAGAGCTTGATCTTCACCTCGGGGTAGCGCTCCCGCAGCTTGCGGATCTTGCGGTTCTTCCGTGTCACGAGCGACTGCTTCATGGTCGTGATCTCCAGGTAGAGATCCTGCTCCGGCAGGTAGAAGTCGGGACGGGCCGCCTCGCGCACGTGCCCGTCCGCGTCCCTCTCCAGGACGAAGGAGCGCGGCTCGTAGTCCCACCGGATTCCGTAGAAGTCGAGGAGGGAGGCCACCTCTCGTTCTGCCTCGTTCACGAACCGCGGTGGCGCGAGGCCGCAATATGCCTGGAAACGAGGGGTTTCGTCCCCCACGCCCCTCACCGTAGCAACCAGCGCGGACGTGACGCCGTACGATTGCCGCGAGTACCGCATGTTCCGCCTCGCCCACGTCTCCGACCTGCACTGCGGATCGCCCCACTTCGTCCCGAACCTGCTCGAGCGGGCGATCCTCGAGGTGAACGACCTACAGCCCGACGTCGTCGTCTGCTCGGGCGATCTGACCACCCACGGCTTCCGGCAGGAGTACGCCGAGGCGGCCTCGTACCTGGCGCGGCTCGCGTGCGAGACGCTCGTCGTCGTGCCGGGAAACCACGACTCCCGCAACGTTGGGTACGTCCACTTCGAGGAGGCGTTCGGCGAGCGCAACGCGGTGGCACGGGTGAACGGCGTCACCATCGTGGCCGTCGACTCCTCGGAGCCCGATCTCGACCACGGGCAGATCGGACGCGGTCGCTACGGCTGGATCGCGGACGAGTTCTCGAAGCCCGCCGACTTCCGGATCTTCGTCCTCCACCACCACCTGCTCCCCGTCCCGGGCACGGGGCGCGAGCGAAACATCGTCTACGACGCGGGGGACTGCCTCGAGGTCCTCCAGCAGGCGAACGTGAATCTCGTGCTCTCGGGCCACAAGCACGTCCCGTACGCCTGGAGGCTCGAGGACATCTTCATCGTGAACGCCGGCACCGTCTCCTCCCTGCGGCTCAGGGGGAAGGGACGGCCGTGCTACAACGTCGTCGAGATCGAGGGCCGTCACGTCGACGTCTGGCGGAACTACCCGTTCCACGGGCAGGAGCGGATCATTCAGTTCTCGGTCGACACCCTCGAGTTCGAGAAGTACACCGGCCGGATCGACAACGAGGTCACCGCCCGCCGGTGAAGGCGCTCGCCTTGATCGACGGCGAGCACTACGCCGACGTGGTCGTGGACGCGTTCCGCGAGCTCCCGTACGAGGTCGTGGCGGCCGTGGCGCTCGGCGGCACGGAGAAGCTGAAGGGCGACGAGGACTACGGCGTCCCGGTGTACGACTCCCTCGCGGGCGGGCTGGAGCGAGGGGGAGCGGACCTCGTCGTCGACCTCTCCGACGAGCCGGTCGTGACCGCGCGGGACCGGTTTCGCCTCGCGAGCAAGACGCTCGCGGCGGGGCTCCCCTACGTGGGCGCTGACTTCCGGTTCGACCCCGTGCCGTTCGCGGCCTTCGACCTTCCTGCGCTCGCGATCATCGGGAGCGGCAAGCGGGTCGGCAAGACGGCGGTCGCCGCTCACGTCGCCCGCCTTCTCGCCGCCGATCGCGACGTCGTCGTCGTCGCCATGGGCCGAGGCGGTCCTCGCGAGCCCGTGGTCGTCACGGAGCCGCCGGACGTCGCCGACCTTCTCGGGCGTGCGCGGGCGGGCTCGCACGCCGCGTCGGATTACCTCGAGGACGCCGCGCTCGCGCGCGTCGTGACCGTCGGGTGCCGCCGGGCGGGCGGCGGGCTCGCCGGCGCGCCCTTCGTCTCCAACGTCGAGGAGGGCGCCCGCGCGGCGGCGGAACGTCGGCCCGACCTCGTCCTCTTCGAAGGGAGCGGGGCGGCGGTCCCGCCGGTGGAATCGGCGGCGCGCGTCCTCGTCAGCGGAGGAGGCCAGGACCCGGAGCTCGTGGCGGGCTACCTCGGCGCGTACCGGATCCTCATCGCCGACCTCGTCGTTCTCACCGGCTGCGAGGCGCCGCTCGCCGAGCGCGAGGAGGTGGAGCGCGTGCGGGCCGCCGTGGCGGACGTGAGCGACGTACCGGTAGTCGCCACGGTTTTCCGGCAGACGCCGACGCAGCCCGTTGCGGCGCGACGGGTGGCTCTCTTCTCGACGGCGCCGCCCGCGATCCACGAGCAGATCGCGCGGCACCTCCGCGAGTCACACGGCGCCGACGTCGTGCTCGTATCGGGGAACCTCTCGAAGCGCGCCGCGCTCGCCCGCGACCTCGAGAGCGAGGCGGCGCGGACGGCCGACCTGTACCTCGTCGAGATCAAGGCAGCGGCGATCGACGTCGTCGCGGCGACGGCGTCCGAGCGGGGCATCGACGTCGTTTTCGCAGAGAACGAGGTCTTCCCGCTGCCCGGGGAGCTCGACCTCGACGCCGAGATCCGCGCCCTCGCCGATCGGGCAGCGGCGGGTGTGGGGGCCGCGCCGTGAGCGAGCGCCGCCCGCGTGAGGCCGCGATCGTCTCGCCGGGAGCGCGTCTGCCGTACTCGAAGGGCCTCATGGCGCGAACCCTCATGGGGACCGGCATCGCCCCCGACCGCGCGTACGAGCTCGCGCGCCGCATCGAGGCGGAGCTCGCGCGCGAGGAGGACGGCCTCGGCGCCGGCGAGGAGCGCGTCCACCAGGTCGCATCCGGCGTTCTCGCGCAGCACGAGGGCGACGAAGCCGTGCGGCGGCTCCGCCGGCTCCTCGCGCTCCAGGACGCCGACGTTCCGCTCATCGTGCTCGTCGGCGGGGCGACGGGAACGGGGAAGTCGACCATCACTACCGAAGTCGCGCACCGTCTGGGCATCACGCGCGTGACCTCCACCGACTTCGTTCGCCAGACGATGCGCGCGTTCTTCTCGGAGGCGTTCATGCCCTCCATCCACTACTCGAGCTTCGAGGCCGGCCCCGCCGCCTCGCCGGACGACGGCGACGCGAGGACGGCGCAGCTTCGGGGGTTCGTCGACCAGACGCGGAACGTGCTCGTCGGCGTGCGGGCCGTGATCGAACGAGCCCTGACCGAGAACCACTCGATGGCGCTCGAGGGCGTGCACATCGTGCCGGGCCTCGTCCCGCGCGCGCTCGAGGGAGCGGTTGTCGTCCAGTGTTTGATCGTGATCGGCGACGAGGACGAGCACGCGCGCCACTTCTACGTCCGTGACGCCGACTCGGAAGGCCTGCGGCCGGTGCAGAAGTACCTCCGGGCGCTGCCGGACATCCGGCGGATCCAGGGGTACCTCGTGGAGCGCGCGCGCGAGGAGGGCGTTTCCGTGATCGAGAACGCCGACCGGGAGGAGGCCGTGGACGCCGTCCTCCGGCTCGTGCTCGACACGTCCGAGCGGGTCTGGGAGACGTCGTGAGCACGGGCGAGACGGTCTGCCGCTGCGAGAGCTACGTCGCGGTTACCGAGCGCGCGGCCGTGGCGGCGGGCCGTTGGCTCGGGCGCGGCAACGTCGACGGGGCGGAGGACGCCGCGACCGCCGGGATGCGCTCCGCGCTCGACCACCTGCCGATCCGAGGACGCGTCGTCGTCGGGAACGAGACCGACGGGAACCTGCTCGCCATCGGCACCGAGGTCGGAAGCAGGGGGGACGAGGTCGACCTGGCAGTCGACCCGATCGAAGGCGCGGCGGTCGTCGCGCGCGGCGACTACGGCGCGATGTCGATGCTCGCCGTCGGCGACCGGGAGAGCTTCCCCCGGCTCCCCAACATGTACATGCGCAAGATTGCGGTCGGGCCGACGGCGAGAGGGCGGATCGACCTCTCCCGCCCCGTCGCCGAGAACGTGGAGGCGATCGCGCAGGCGTTCGGTCGCCGGCCGCAGGACACAACGACGATCGTCCTCGACCGCCCCCGGCACGAGGACCTGATCGAGGACATCCGCCTCGCCGGCGCACGCATCAAGCTCGTCGCGGACGGGGACGTGACGGCGTCGATCAGCGCCGCGATCAGGGGAACGAACGACCACCTCTCCATCGGGATCGGCGGCGCCCGCCAGGCCGTCATCTCCGCGGCGGCGCTGCGGTGCCTCGGCGGCGAGCTGCAGGCGCAGCTTTGGCCGACCACGCGGAGCGAGATCGCGCAGGCCGCCGAGTACGGCATCGAGGACGTAAACCGCGTCTTCACGACGGACGACCTCGCGCCCGGGGAGGTCATCGTGGCGGCGACCGGCGTTTCGAACTCCGATCTCTTGCGAGGGGTGCGCTACTTCGCGGACAGCGCTCGCACGCACTCCGTCGTCATGTGCACCCGCCACAACTGGGTCAAGTTCGTGGACGGGATCCACTTCTTCGCGCGCGAGCGCCGCGAAGAGGTGCGTCTTTTGGGGTAGTCGCGTTCGTCCACGTTTTGCCCGAGTTTTTGTGGGGCACGATCCGCCGCGTGCCAGCGTCGGGCATCGAGTGGGCGCGCGTCGGCGGCGAGGGCCACCTCGTCTCGGCGTGGGGAGAGGTTGACCTCTACGTGGCGCCGGAGCTTCGAGCCGCCCTCCTGGGGGCGCTCGCCGAGGAGCCGGAGGTGCTTGTGGTCGATCTCATGCCGGTCACCTTCATCGACTCCACGGCGCTCGGCGCGCTCGTCGCCGCGGCGCGGCGCGCGGGGCCGACGAGGATCGCCGTCGCGTGCACGAACCCCGAGAT